>DASRJN010000670.1:0-4768 GCA_035649455.1 Acidimicrobiales bacterium | reverse complement strand
TAGCGCCCGATGCGGGCGGCCCCGCCCACCAGGCGCTCGGGGTGGGCGTCGAACGGGGCGATGAGGGCGTCGGCCGGCATCGCCATGCCGCCCTGGCCGCCGCCGATGCTCACGCTCTCGTTGCCCAGCGTGGCCCGAGCCACCGTCCAGCCGCCGTCGACGGGCCCGACCACGTCGTCGTCGGGCACGAAGACGTCGTTGAAGAACACCTCGTTGAAGTCCGAACTGCCGGTTGGCATCTTCAGCGGCCGCACCTCGACGCCCTCGCCGTGCATGTCGATCACCATGGTGGTGATGCCGTTGTGCTTGGGGGCGTCGGGATCGGTCCTCACGGTGGCGAAGCCCCGGCCCGCCACGTGGGCCCCCGAGGTCCACACCTTCTGGCCGTTGACCAGCCAGCCGCCGTCGGTGCGGGTGCCGCGGGTCTTGATCCCCGCGGCGTCCGAGCCGGCGTCGGGCTCGCTGAACAGCTGGCACCAGATCACCTCCTGGTTGAGGGCCGGGTTCACCCAGCGCTCCACCTGGTCGGGATTGCCGTGCTGGATCAGCGTGAGGATGACCCAGCCGGTGATGCCGTAGGCCGGCCGGCTGACGCCCGCGGCCTTGAACTCCTGTTCGATGACCAGCTGCTCGATCGCACCGGCGTCGCGGCCGTAGGGCTTCGGCCAGTGGGGCATGACGTACCCGGACTCGATCAGCCGGGCCCGCTGGGCGGTCGGGTCCAGGTCCTTGATCTCGGCGGCGAAGGCCCGCACCTGGTCGCGGATGGGCTCGGCCTCGGGCGGCAGGTCCACCGAGCGCTCGCGGCGCACGCCCTTGCGGGTGAGGTCCGTGACGTCGGCCGCGGCCTGGGC
This sequence comes from Acidimicrobiales bacterium, assembly GCA_035649455.1. Classification (GTDB taxonomy): domain Bacteria; phylum Actinomycetota; class Acidimicrobiia; order Acidimicrobiales; family VFJN01; genus ZC4RG19. The sequence goes on along the minus strand of DASRJN010000670.1, from coordinate 3,914 downwards.
CACGTCGACGATGGCGCCGAGCGCCGAGGCCCGCCGCAGGTAGAGGTGGGCGTCGTGCTCCCACGTGAAGCCGATGCCCCCGTGGACCTGGATGTTGAGCTGAGCGTCCTGATCGGCGGCGGGCAGGGCCAGCGTGGCGGCCATGGCCGCGGTGTACGTGAGCTGGTCGCCGCCGGTGGCCGCGGCCCGGGCCGCGTCCCACACCAGGCCCGTGGCCAGCTCCACCGCCACCAGCATGTTGGCGCAGTGGTGCTTGACCGCCTGGTACATGGCGATGGGGCGCCCGAACTGCTGGCGCTGCTTGGCGTACTCGGCCGCCTGCTCGGTGGTCTCGCGGGCCACGCCGACGGCCTCGGCCGACAGGATCACCCGGGAGAGGTCGACCAGCGTCTGGCGCGCCCCGGGGATCACGGTGGCCGGCGCCACGTCGAGGGTGACACGGGCGGACCGGCGGGTGGGATCGAGGTTGGTGGGCACGTCGACCGCTACGCCGCCCCCGCTCACTTCGATGACGGCCACGTCGTCGCCCGCGGGGACCAGCAGCACAGTGGCCAGGCCCCCGCCGAGCACCACGCCGGCGGGTCCGTACGCCTGGCCGTCCCGCAGCTCGAAGTCGCCGCCGAGCGCGACGGCGCCGATGACGCTGCCGTCGGCCAGGCCGGGCAGGTAGCGGCCCTGCACGTCGGCGGGCGCGGCGGCGGCCAGGATGGCGCTGGCCATGACGGTGGGCACGAACGGCCCGGGGGCCACCGCCCGGCCCATCTCCTCGACCACGACGACCAGCTCGGGGAGGCCGTAGCCGGAGCCGCCGTACTCCTCGGGGATGTGCAGGCCCAGCCAGCCGACGGACTGCAGCTCGCCCCAGAACTTGGGCAAGGTCTCCTCGGGCGCCTCCAGCAAGGCCCGAGCGGCGGCCCGCGCGCCGTGCTTGGTCAGGAAGTCGGAGGCCGTGCCGGCCAGGGCCCGGTGGTCATCGGTTATGGCGATCGACATCGAGAAATCGTACTCCTTGATATGCGAGCGGTGCTCGCCGCCGAGCGGTCGGCGGCGTCGTCGGGTGACTAGCCGGCCCAGTCCCGCAGGCGTTCGATCATGGCGACCTGGTCGGCGTGGGAGCCGACGGGGGTGACGTTGAGGACGGTGACGCCCGCCTCGGCGAAGGCGGCGATGCGCTCCTGGATGAACCCGGGCGGGCCGCACAGGTTGGTGAGGCGCAGCAGCTCGTCGGGGACCAGGGCGGCAGCCTCGTCCTTGCGGCCGGCCAGGTACAGGTCCTGGATCTGCTCGGCCTCCTTCTCGTAGCCGTACCGGCGGACCAGCGCGTTGTAGAAGTTGCGGCCCTTCGCCCCCATCCCGCCGATGTACAGCGCGGCCATGGGCCGGGAGAAGGCGTCGAGGAGCTTGTCGGCCTCCTCGGGCTCGGCCACGCAGGCGAGGCCCCCGGCGCACACGTCGAGAGGGCCGAGGTCGGGCGACCGGCGGGCCGTGCCCTCGGCCAGCGCGGGGCCGAACACCTCGCTCGCGCGCTCGGGCAGGAAGAACAGCGGCAGCCAGCCGTCGGCGATCTCCGCCGTCAGGGCCACGTTCTTCTCGCCCAGCGAGGCCACATAGATCGGGATGCGGGGCCGCACCGGGCGGCCGATGATCTTGAGCGGCTTGCCCAGGCCGGTCCCTTGGTCCTCCGGCAGCGGCAGCGGGTAGATCGGGCCGTCGTTCGTGAGGCGGTCCTCGCGGGCCCACACCTTGCGGCAGATGTCCACGATCTCGCGGGTGCGGGCGAGCGGGCGGTCGTACGGCACGCCGTGCCAGCCCTCGATCACCTGCGGCCCCGAGGCGCCCAGGCCCAGCACGGCCCGCCCGTCGGACAGGGCGTCGACGCCCGCCGCGGTCATGGCCAGCAGCGTGGGCGTGCGGGTGTAGAGCGGCAGGATCCCCGAGCCGATCTGGACCCGCTCGGTGAGCGCGGCCAGGTAGCCCATGAAGCTGGGGGCGTCCAGGCCGTAGGCCTCGGCCACCCACGCCAGGTCGAGGCCCGCACCTTCGAGCTCGGCCACCCGCTGAGCCGACTCCTTGAAGCCGCCGGCGTAGCTGACCTGCGTAGACAGTTGCATGGTTGTCCGTCCTCGTTAGCTCACCGGTGTCCAGTGCCCCCGGGCCACCACCGCGTGGATCGGCGGGCTGTCGCCCAACCGGTCCCAACCGGCGTCGAGGACGACCACGTCGCCGACCAGCGTGTCACACCACAGGCGGAGGGCGCCGCCCGGAGTGAGCGCCTCGCCCGCTCCCAGCACCTGGCCGCCCGCGGTGCGCCGGTCGGCGGCGGCGGCCACGCCCAGCCACGGGTCCGGGTCGCCGTAGGGGGCGTCCGAGCCCGCCCACACCCGCAGGCCCGCGCCCACGAAGCTGCCCAGCCGGTGCAGGCCGCGGTGCTCCTCGACCGGGACCTCGGCCAGGTACCGGTCGCCCCGGGTGCGCACGAGCGCCGGCTGCACCACCACCGTGGGCCCGGCCTCCACCAGCAGCGGCAGCACGTCGTCGGGGACCAGTGAGGCGTGCTCGATGCGGTCCCGCCGGCCGACGCCCGCCGCCAGGGCCAGGACCAGCGAGGCGGCCGAGACGGAGTGGACCGCCACGGCGCGGCCCGCGTCGTGGGCGGCGCCGACCCGGGCCGCCAGGTCGTCGAGGGCGGGCAGATCGGCGTCGTCGAGCAGGATCTTCACCGGCCCCAGGGCGATCTCCGCGGGGGCGGAGACCTCCGGGTCGCGGGTCATGGCCGTGATCCGCTGCGGCATCGCGGCTGCGGCCAGCACGGCCAGCTCGTCGGGGCCGTTGCCCGCCCCGGCGTCGGTCACCGAGGTGACGCCCCGCGCCGCCAGCCACGTGCCGAGGGCGGCGAGGTCGGGGAGAACGCGGGGGACTCGTTGGCCGAGCCACCGGTCGAGCCGGGTGAGCACCCCGGTGGCGCGGCCGGCGCCGTCCCGCTCGATCCCGTCCGGCCAGTCGTCGGGATCGGGCGGGAGCACCGCGGCCAGGCCCGCGCCGTCGAGCATCCAGCGGATGCCGGTGCGGTCCTGGATGCGGACCGGGCCCACGCCCAGCGGGTCGAGGGTGGTGCGGTCCAGCGGTCCCGAGGCAGCCACGTCGTAGCCGACGCCGCGCAGCCAACCGTCGGGCCGATGGGCGCGGGCGTCGCGCAGCCGGGCGGCCAGGCCCCCGGCCGCAGCCAGCGCCGCGGGTGAGCAGTCCAGCGAGTCGCGGGCCGCCGCCGTGGCCAGCAGGTGGATGTGGTGGTCGGTGAGCCCGGGGACGACCGGACGGCCCGCCACGTCGATCTCTACGTGGTCGCCCGGCCCTGGCTGGGCCACGATGCGCCCGCCCTCGATGGCCAGGTCGCGCTCGAACCCCGGCGCGGTCTCCGCCCGCCGCAGCAGGAGGTCGCCGGTCACGCCGACACGGCCGCCAACACCGCGTCGGTGTCGGCTCCCAGCGCGGCGGCCGGGCGGTCCGCAGGGCGCGGCCGTGGCGACGCCACGGGCTCACCGTCGATCGACCATCCCGGCTCCGCGGGCCGGGCGGGCTCCCCGGCCGGTGGGGCCACGGCGTGGGCCGCGGCGGCCAGGGAGGCGTCCACGAAGTGCCGCCCGCCCTGCTGCCAGGCTGCCAGGGCCGCGTGGGCGGCGAGGGCGCCGGCCAGCGGGTCGGCGATGGCGTCGGCCGCGAAGCGGGGCTCGCCGTCGGGATGCCAGGCCACCAGCCCGGCCGCCGCGGCCACGTCGTCGCCGAAGCCGACCCGGGACGATCCCCAGCCGTGGGCGGTGATGGCCACCCAGACCTTGTCGCCGGCGCCGGCCAGGGCGGCCTCGGGGTCGAGGCCCAGGGCCTCGACTGCCCGGGCCCGGGCCGAGGTCACGACG
>DASRJN010000669.1:0-3556 GCA_035649455.1 Acidimicrobiales bacterium | reverse complement strand
CCCGGCCGCGACTTCTTAACAGCACCCTCATGGCGGGCGGCGTTGATTGGGATGGCACGAGCGTTGCCGTCTCAAAGGATCGCGCCCTTCGATGTCAGCCACCGTCACACGAGGCCCTGATGCGACCACGCCTCGGGGTGGCCTGGCACCGATGCCGGTCGAACCAGGGATCGAGGTGCCGCCCGACACGGTCAGCTACCGGGTGAAGCGGCGCCTGCTCGGTCCGCCGCTGCACACCGACCAGCTCGAGGACGAGCGGCTGGGCAAGCCGACCGCGCTGGCGGTGTTCGCATCCGACAACCTGTCGTCGTCGGCCTACGCGACGGAGGAGATCCTGCGAGTGCTCGTCCCCGCGGTGGGCGTAGCGGCGTTCTCGCTGGTCGTGCCGATCACGGTGGCGATGCTGGCGGTGCTCGCGGTCTTGATCCTGTCGTACCGCCAGACCATCAAGGCCTACCCGACTGCCGGCGGCGCCTACATGGTCACCCGCGACAACTTCGGCATCCTGCCCGCCCAGGTCGCCGGGGTCGCACTCCTGACCGACTACGTGCTCACGGTGGCCGTGTCGGTGGCCGCGGGCGTCGCCGCCCTGGTGTCGGCCTTCGCCGGGCTCACGCCCTACACCGTGCCGCTCTCGGTGGCGTTCATCTGCCTCATCGCCTACGGCAACCTGCGCGGCGTCAAGGAGTCCGGTCGCGTCTTTGCGATTCCGACCTACTTCTTCATCCTCAACATGGTCCTGCTGCTGGGTCTGGGCCTCGCCCGGATGTACGCCGGCGACCTACCCGTGGCCGAGCACGCCCAAAAGGGCCTCGTCGACTTCGGCAGCAGCGGCAGCGGCCTGCTCATGGGCGCCTCTCTGTTCGTGGTCATGCACGCCTTCGCCTCCGGCGGCGCGGCGGTGACCGGCGTCGAGGCCATCTCCAACGGCGTCCCCGCGTTCCGCCGGCCGGCCTGGCGCAACGCGCGCACGACGCTGGTGATCATGGGCAGCCTGCTGGGCGTCATGTTCCTGGGGCTGTCGGTCCTCGGCGCCCACCTGAAGGTGGCCCCCTTCGAGGACGGCACCCCCACGGTGATCTCCCAGGTCGGGGACCTCGTCTACGGCGCCAGCCCTGGCGGGCGCGCGCTGTTCTACGCGCTCCAGGCCGGCACGATGCTCATCCTGGTCCTGGCGGCCAACACGAGCTTCGCCGACTTCCCCCGGCTGGCCAGCTTCCACGCCGGCGACAACTTCATGCCCCGCCAGCTCACCAAGCGAGGGCACCGCCTGGTCTTCTCCAACGGCATCCTGTTCCTGTCCGGGTTCGCCATCCTCCTCGTCGTCGTCACCGGAGCGAAGGTCGATCGGCTGATCCCCTTGTACGCCATCGGCGTCTTCACCTCGTTCACGCTCTCTCAGGCCGGCATGGCCCGCCACCACCTGCGCGAACGCGAGCCGGGCTGGCGCGGCGGGTTCGTGATCAACGGTGTCGGTGCGGTCATGACCCTGGTGGTCGACGTCGTCATCGCCATCACGAAGTTCACCCACGGCGCCTGGGTCATCGTGGCCCTCGTCCCGCTCATGGTGCTGTTCCTCGTGAGGCTGTCCCGCCAGTACGAGACCGAGGCCGACCAACTCGAGTACGGCGTGCCCGAGGCCGTCGCCGCACCCATCCTGCGGCGGCACGTCGTGCTCGTGTTCGTCGACCGCCTCGACCTGGCCGCGGCCCGGGCCATCCAGTACGCCCGCACGCTCATGCCCGACGATCTGCGGGCCGTGCACTTCACGCTGGACCACCAGCGGGCCCGCGAGCTGGCCCAGGCCTGGGTGGACCATGGCATGTCCCGCATCGCCCTGGACCTGGCCGATTGCCCCGATCGCCGCCTGTCGCAAGCGGCTGTCGAGCTGGTGGCCCGCGATCTCGCCGACGGCCAGACCGAGGTCAGCGTGCTGTTGCCCGACCGCAAGTACAGCGGCTTCTGGCACCGCATCCTCCACGACCAGACCGCGGACTCCATCGAGCGGGCCGTGTCCCGGCTGTCGCACGCCAACGTCACGACGGTCCCGTTCCACTTCATCTCCCGCACCGACGCCCGAGCCGCGGGCCCGATCGTCGAACCCGAGGCCGTCGCCGCGATCACCACCGTGCCCCGCCCGGCCCCCGCGGCCCCTCGGCCCGCTCGCGGTCCGGTCGGGCGGCCGGCGCGCAGGCCCAACGGCACGGTGCCGATCGGTGAGGTCACCTTCCGCCAGCGCGTCCAGATCGAAGGACGCATCCGCACCGTGCGCGTCCGGCCCCTCGCCGGCACCGCGACCCTCGAGTGCGTCCTCGAGGACGACACGGGCGCCATGTCACTCGTCTTCCTGGGACGCAGCGCCATCCCCGGCATCGACGTCGGCACCCGCATCCGTGCCCGCGGCACCGCCGGCGATCACCACGGCCGCCTCGCCATCCTCAACCCCGTCTACGAACTGTGCGCCGGCCCGACCGCGCCGCGTCGTGGCCCGGGGTGAGCGATGGACGACGAGCTCTTCCTCGTCGATGCGACGTTGTGTGGCCACACACACGGTCCGGTCCGGACCACCGCGCGCCCCCGGTAGGGCTCGAACCCACGACTCGCTGCTCAGAAGTAGGCCCGGCCGATGCGCCGTCCTGACCTCGGTAAATCGCAGCTCGCGGCCCGAGCTTCAGCTTTGCTTCAGCTTCACTTCAGGTGAGCGTCGTAGACAGCCAGTGGTGGCGTGGCCACCTCGGGCGGCAGTGTCGGCGGTTTGCGCCGTCCGAACTCGGCGGAGCTCTCGCCACCTGGCGGAGGCGGAGAGCGCTATCAAGGGGGGGTAGGCACCATGCGTGTCGTCTCAGGGGGGCCGGTCGTGTCGGCGCCCACTTCGGTGAGTCTCCAGTCGGTTGGCTCGAGGAGAAGGCAATGAACCGGCACTGTGTCCGGAGCCTCGGGCTGCTCGCCGTGTTGACGATGATCGGCGTCATGCCGATGTCCTCGGCGGCGTCAGCGCAGGTCGAGGTTCCCGACCAGGTCCTCGCGTGGAACCTCCACGCGTACAACGAGCTGATCGTGGGCAAGGGCCAGGCCCCGCCCGTCGCGGCGCTGCACCTCGCAATGGTGCACGGCGCGATCTACGACGCAGTGAACGCGATCGACGGTGGCTTCGAGCCGTATCTGGGAGCGCCGGCGGCCGAGTCGTCGTACTCGACTGAGGCTGCCGCGGCCGCCGCCGGCTACCAGGTCCTCCTGAACATCGTCCCGGACCGCGCGGCGCAGCTCGCGGGCTACTACGCCGCGTCGCTGGAGGCGATCCCTGACGGGGCCGCCGAGGACGGCGGGGTAGCCGTAGGGAATGCTGCTGCGGCCGCGATGATCGCTGAGCGGACGGGCGATGGTCGCTTCGGCGACCCGTCGTTCAGTGTGGGCACCGGCCCGGGACAGTGGCGGCCCCTCGTACCCGGCCTCGCGGGGAACAACTTCCGATGGGTCGGGGACGTGAAACCGTTCCTGGTCCCCGATGCCGCCCGGTTCGCTACGGACGGGCCGCTGCCTCTCACCAGTTCCGCCT
>DASRJN010000668.1:0-4291 GCA_035649455.1 Acidimicrobiales bacterium | reverse complement strand
CGGCGCCGGCGTCGGGTGGGCGGCGCAACCGGTCGACCGCGGCCCGGCAGGCGAAGCCGAGCAGCGCCTGGACCACGGCCCGGTGCGTGGACACGGCTCCCTTGGGCCGCCCGGTGGTGCCCGAGGTGTAGAGGATGGTGGCGTCGTCGTCCGGGGCGATCTCGACGGTGGGCAGCGGCCGCCCCAGGGGCAGCACGTCCTCCCAGCGGTCCACCCCGCCGGGCGCGCCCTCGCCCAGCCGCACGCCGAGCACGGTGATCCCGAGCTTGGCCGCGGCCGCCTGGGTCCGCTCGACCCGCTCGCGGTCGGCCACCAGGACCTTGGCACCGCAATCCTCCAGCGCCCACGCCAGCTCGTCCTCGGTCCACCAGGCGTTGAGCGACACCGAGATGGCGCCGACCGAGGTGATGGCCGCGAACGCCACCACCCACTCGGGGTAGTTGCGCATGCCGATGGCCACCCGGTCGCCCGGGGCGACGCCGTACTCCTCGACCAGCAGGGCGCCGAGCGCGTCGACCCGCCGCATGGTGTCGCGGAAGCTCCAGCGCTCGTCCTCGTACACGAGGAACGTCTCGTCGCCGTAGCCCCGGGCCACGCCGAACAGGTCCCGCAGGCTGCCCGGGGCGTTCCGGAACACCGTGGTGGGGATGCCCCGGATGTCGACGGTGGTCGTCTCGAACCGCTCACCCGGAGCGGTCGCGGCCGCGACGGCCTCGGCGTAGCTCAGGGACATGCCGGGACCCTAGCAACGCGCCCCGCTCGGGCTTGAACCGGGGTCAGGCGGTGCGGTCGCCACCTTCGCCCGGGGCCGGGCCCACCGCGTCGACCGCGTGAGGGAGCTCCAGCGCGGCGAGGACGTCGGCGTGCGTGGGGTCCATCTCCGGTCCGTAGCCCAGCAGCAGCGTCCCGTCGAGGTGGCATCCGGGGCAGGTGGCGCCGACCACGGCGAGCATGTCGGCGGGGTCGGAGGCACCCTCCAGCCGGCGTAGCCGATGGACCAGCAGGTCGCCGGGAGCGACGACCGAGCGGCACGTGGCACACAGGACGCCGTCCTCGGTGGCGATGAGGACGGCGGAGAACCCGGCCTGATCGAAGTCGTCGAGGACCTTGGCCAGGCTGATGTCCTCGGGTAGGGGAAGGGTCGGAGCGGTCACGGCGCGCCTCCTTGGGCCAATGGCTCGGGCGTCGGTGCGGGCCCGGGTGGGACCGGGGGGTCCGGGGAGGGCGGCACCGGAGGGACGGGCGGGGGTGAGGGGACCGGCGGCGGCTCCGGCCCGGGTTCGGGCGGGATCGGCGTCGCCCGAGGGATGGCGCGGGGGACGGAACGGACGATGACGAGCACTGCTGGCCCGCTACCCGTCGGCCAGCGGTTCAATCGGGCGATGCCGGCCGCGCGGCATACCCACTGTGCGGCCTGTCCAACCGCGCCGCGTGTGCCAGGCCGCGGGCCGCCGGGCAGCCGCCGCGGCGAGGACGCCGGGTGGTCGGGACCGGAGGACACCATCACGCGGGCGCGGGCTCGTCCTCCGGGACGTCGGTGCGGTCGTCGGTCGACGGATCGCCCGCGGGCTGCTCGCCGCCCCGGCGGTGCCGCGACCGGGCCGCCATCACCTGGAGTGCCGCCAAGGCGCCCCCGCCGTAGGCCACTCCCTGAGCGACGCAGGCCGCACACATGGCTGCGAGGTTAGTCGGGCCCTCAGCGCAGCAGCAGGGCGAGCGTGACGACCTCGGCGAGCACGACCGAGGCCGTCAGCAGCGCCACCGCCACGGTGCTGGCCGCCACCGTCCGGCCGCGCGCGGCCAGCGAACGGGTGCGCAGCAGGCACGCCAGGAGTCCCAGCACCGAGACCAGCGCGCCCGTCACCAGGGCGACCGGCACCGGCGGCGGGTCGGGTCCCACCCGCAGGGCCACGAGGGCCAGCCCCGCGCCCGACAGCGCGGTCCGGACCCATGCCAGCTCCGTCCGCTCCGCCTGCAGGCCCGGCGGCGGGTCGGAGGACATCACGTGACCAGGATGATGGCGACGGTGCCCGCCACGATGGCCACCCCGGTGGCCAGGAGGGGAACGGCCCAGGCATGGGGGAGCGGGATGCCGCGGCGCATGGCCTCCTGGACCCGCCGCCAGCGCAGGTAGCTCGAGACGGTGAGCGCGAGGCTGAGGGCGACGGCGGCCACCGCCAGGACCGTGCGGGTGGTCTCGGTCAGGGACTCGCTGAGCGCGTGGAGCGCGATCCCGCCCGCCAGCAGGGCCAGCGACGTGCGGATCCAGGCGAGGAACGTGCGCTCGTTGGCCAGGGTGAAGCGGTAGTCGGGCTCGCGTCCCCCGCCGCTGTCGTCGTCCATGCCTAGCCCGGCGCGCCCTCCGGCGCGGGCGGGCTCGGCGACGTGGGCGACGGGCTGAACAGGCTGCCCGCGCCGGTGCGGCTGCGCAGCTCGTCCAGGATCGCCAGGAGGAACACCGCGAACACCAGGCCATAGGCCGCGCCGCCCACGCCGTACACCGCGTAGCCCACCAGCACCACCACCCAGGGGACCAGCAGACCGACGTGCACGCTGTAGAGGGAGATCCGCCGCCGTAGCCAGTACGAGTCGGCCAGCTGGCAGATCACCACGACCACCACGGTGACCAGGGCCAGCGTGTCGGAGCGCAGTGCCAGCACCAGCAGCACCAGCGGCACAGCGCCGAGCACGATCCCCACGTGGGGGAAGATCGCCATGATCGCCGCCCCCAGGCCCAGCGCCGCGGGCGCGGGCACGTCGAGCAGCCGGGCCGCCCCCGCCATCAGCATGCCCACCAGGACCGACAGCACGATGGTGGACCACACGGCCCGCCGGGAGCGCTGCACCGCGTTGGTCACCACGTCGGTGATCTCCTGGCGCTGGCTCTCGTCGGGCAGCTGATCGACGGCCGAGCGGGCCAGCGTGGGCCCGTACGACATGAGGAACAGGGTGAGGATGCCGCCGAGGAAGTAGGTCGGAGCCCCGCCCGCGGTGGAGGCGAGGACGTCCTCGCCTCCGGTCACCCGCTCGTCGAGCGCTTTGACGAAGCTGTCGACCCGCCGCGTCAGGTCGACGTCCTGGGCGGTCTGGCCGATGCTGTCGTCGCGGGCCTCCAGCTCCGCCGCCGCGTCCTTGGCCGCTTCGCCCAGCTGGTCGACACCGTTGGAGAGGTCGTCGAACGCCACGTAGACCACCCCCCACGTGGCCGCGGCTGCCACCAGCAGGGCCAGCAGGACGGCCAGGATGCGGGGCACGTGCCGGTCGAGCACGTCGACGATGGGGTCGATGAGCACGGCCACGACGGCCGCCGCCGCGAACCACGAGAGCGGCTGGTGGGCGGAGACGAACACCCGCTGGGCCACGAGCGCCAGGGCCGCCACCACGACGGCCATCACCGCCGAGCGCGTGGTGATGCGAGCCGTTCGCCGGGGCTCCTGCGGGCCGATCAGCGCCACGGGCGTACCGTACCGGTCGCCCCGCGCCGGTGCTTGGAGGCGTACCGTACATACGTGGACGAAGAGCGTCCCGCGGACGGCGAGTTCGCACCAGGCGCAGGCCCCGGCAACGGCGAGCGACCTGAGCCCGACGAGGACCACTCCGTGTCGGCCGACCTGGCTGCGCTGCGCTACCGCAGCGAGGGCGGCGTTCAGCCGGGGCGGACCATCGTCGACATCGACACGTGGTCGTTTGTCACCCTGGCCGCGGCGGCGCTCGTGGCTGCCGCGGTGTTCTCCATCGTCTCGGTGGCCGACAACGTGCTCACCGGCATCGGGGTGGGCGTCGTGCTCGGCGTGGCGCTGGCGCCGGTGGTCAGCCGGGTGCAGGGGCGGTTGGACACCACGCGGGGCAGCGCGGTGGTCGTGGTCGGGACCGGGCTGGCGCTGGCGATCGCCGCGGTCGTCCTGCTGGTGGCGCCGGCGGCAGTGCGCCAGGCCCAGGACTTCAGCGACCAGCTGCCCGAGACCGTGCGCGACTTCTACACCTGGCCCATCGTCGGCGACCGCCTGCAGAAGGCGGACGCCGCGACCCGGGTCGAGGAGTGGATCAACGACGCGCCCGCCAAGGTCGACGACCGCACCCTGGGCCAGCTGGGCGAGCGGCTGCTCGGCGGGGTGTTCAGCTCGGTCGTCGTGCTCGTGACCGCCCTGGGCGTCATGATCGACGGCGAGATCGCGGTGCGACGCTTCCGGGCCCTGGTGCCTCCCAGCCGCCGCGACAGTGCCGACCGCTTGGGCCGCATCGTCTACGCCACCTTCGGCAGCTACTTCGCCGGCTCGCTGTTCGTGGCCGT
>DASRJN010000667.1:0-3319 GCA_035649455.1 Acidimicrobiales bacterium | reverse complement strand
GGCTTGGGCAGCTCGTCGAAGCGCAGCTCGCTCGGCTCGGCCAGCTCCTCCTCGATGATCTCGTTGCACAGGTCGATGCACTCGTCGCAGATGTAGACGCCGGGCCCGGCGATCAGCTTCTTCACCTGCTTCTGGGACTTGCCGCAGAACGAGCACTTGAGCAGCTCGCCACCGTCTCCGAACTTGGCCACGTCGGTCCGCTCCCCCGTGCGTCCTAGCTAGCCCTCGTGATGGGCCCGGTCATGTCTGCTGCCTGCCGCGACGAGATGACGTCGTCGATGATGCCGTACTCCTTGGCTTCCTCCGCGCTGAGGACGAAGTCGCGCTCGGTGTCCTTGTGGATGCGCTCGACGGGCTGGCCGGTGTGGTGGGCCAGGATCTCGTCGAGCAGTGAGCGCATGCGCAGGATCTCCCTGGCCGCCAGCTCGACGTCGGTGGCCTGGCCGCCGGCCTGGCCCCAGGGCTGGTGCAGGAGGACCCGCGTGTGGGGCAGCGCCAGCCGCTTGCCGGGCGCCCCCGCCGCCAGCAGCACCGCCGCTGCCGACGCGGCCTGCCCGAAGCAGATGGTGCTGATGTCCGGCTTGATGAACCGCATCGTGTCGTAGATGGCGAACAGCGCGGTGATGTCTCCGCCCGGGCTGTTGATGTAGATGTTGATGTCCTTGTCCGGGTTGTCGGACTCGAGGTGGATCAGCTGGGCGCAGATCAGGTTCGCGATCGTGTCGTCGATCGGCGTGCCCAGGAAGATGATGTTCTCCTTGAGCAGCCGGCTGTAGAGGTCGTACGCGCGCTCGCCCCGGTTGGTCTGCTCGACGACGGTGGGCACCAGGTAGTTGGCGATGACGGCCTGGTGCTGGCCGATCACGTCGGGTTGCCGGAAGGTGGGGTGGATCACCTGGGGAGAGCTCCGTGTGTCTAGTGGGTTCGGTCTCGTGCGTTGGTGTGCGTCTTCGGGATGCGCTGCGGTCGAGCGAGCGTCAGGCGGGCGCGTCGCCGGCCGCAGCAGTGCTGATGGCGACGTCCTCGGTGTCCTCGGAGTCGCCGGTCTCGGTCTCGTCGGTGTCGTTCTGGTCGCTGTCCTGGCCGACCTCGAGGTCGGCTCGATCGATCGCATGACCGTCCTCGTCGACGATCTCGACCCGCTCGAGGAGCCAGTCGAGCGCCTTGCGCTTGCGCACATCGGAGCGTACAGCCGCCAGCTGCCCCCCGCGTTCGAACTCGCTCCGCACCTTGTCGACGGAGGTGTCGACTCGCCGGGCGACCTCGCTCAGCTCCTCGTCGAGGTCCTCGTCGGTGCACTCGAGCTGCTCGGCGTCGGCCACCGCGCGCAGCGCCAGGTCGATCTTGGCCGAGGTCTCGGCCGACTCCCGCAGCTCGGACGTGAGCTGCTCGGAAGACTTGCCGGTGATGGCCAGCCACTGCTCGGCGGTCAGGCCCTGAGCCTGGAGCCGGAGCGCCAGCTCCTGGGCCCGGTGGTTCATCTCGTGGGTGACCAGCGCCTCGGGCACCTCGGCCTCGACCAGCCGGGCCAGAGCCTGGCCGGTGCCTTCCCGCACGGTGCCCATGGCCTGCGCCTTGCGCACCAGCGCGGCGCGCTCACGCAGCGACTGCCGCAGCTCGTCGATGGTGTCGAACTCGGAGTTCTCGGACGCCCAGGCGTCGTCGGCGTCGGGCAGCACCCGTTCCCGCACGCTCTTGACCAGGACCTTGAACCGCAGCTGGCGGTCCTCGTCCGGGTCGGGGTGGGTGGCGTCGAACTCGAGGATGTCGCCGGCCTTGGCCCCCGTGAGCTGGGTGTCCACCTCCGGGGTGATCACGCCGCTGCCCACCGTGTAGCTGTAGTCGTCGGCGGTGAGGCCGTCCTGCGCCTCGCCCTCCAGCGTGCCGGTGATGTCGATGGTCACCGAGTCGCCCTCGCGGGCCGGGCGATCGACGTCGGCCAAGGTCGACTGCACCTGGCGCATGCGGTCGATCTGGGCGTCGATCTCCTCCTCGGACGGGTCGGGCCGGGGGATCTCGACCCGCAGGCCGCCGTAGCCGGGCACCTGGACCACCGGGCGCACCTCGACGACGGCGTCGAAGGCCACCGGGCCTTCCTCCTCGCCCGAGGTGATGTCGATGTGCGGGGCGTCGATGGCGTCGACGTCGTTCTCGGTCAGGGCCTGGGCGTAGTACTCGGGCAAGGCGTCGTGCAGGGCCTGCTCCCGCCCGACCTGGGGCCCCAGCCGGCGCTCCAGCACCTTGCGGGGGGCCTTGCCGGGACGGAAGCCGGGGACCCGCACCTCCCGCGAGATCTTGCGGAAGGCGTCATTGATGGCCTTGTCGAACTCGTCCTCGTCGACCTCGACGGAGAGCTTGACCTTGTTCCCCTCGAGGGGTGCGACGATGGACCTCACAGAGGCGTGAGTGTAACGGGGGGTGGTCTTTCCCCCGACAATGCTGGGGCGACGCCCGGCTCACCCGAGCGCGGCAAGCACGCCACCCCATGCCGTCAGCCCCACCATGTGGCCCACGCCGGGGACCACCCTCAGGTCCGCGTGCGGCACCCGCGAGGCGTACCACTCGCCGTGCGCAGGCCCGCTCACCTGGTCCTTCGCGCCGTACACCAGGGTGGTCGGCGCGGCCACGGCGCCGAAGTCGATGCCCCAGTCGGCCAGCGTGTAGGACACGATGTCGGCCGCCGTGCCCGCCATGCCCTGGGCGTGTGCCGCCACCATCATCGCCTCGAGGCGCGGGCGGCGCGAGGGGTCTTCGGCGAGCGCGGCCTCGTCGTCGGGCCCGCCGGAGAGCTGGCCCACGAGGGCGGCCGGCGGCATCTGCGCCAATCCCGCCATCGCCTCGGCCAGCCGTCCGACGGCCGCCGGCAGGTCGGGCCGCAGGCTCTCCAGCATGCCCAGGTGCTCCTCGGGGATCCACGGCACATCCTCTTGCGGGGCCGGCGTGGCCACCGCGGCCACGCCCCGCACCCGGTCGGGGTGAGCCGCGGCCAGCGCCAGTGCCACCCGGCCCCCGGCGGACCAGCCGGTGGCGGCGACCGAGTCGATGCCCAGGTGGTCGAGTGCGGCGAGGACGTCCCCGGCGAAGGTGGGGATGGTCGGGACGGTGCCCGCGGGGAGCGGGGACGACTCGGCGTAGCCGGGCCGGTCCACCGAGACCAGCCTCACGCCCGCCGCCGCGGTGGCCGCGGGATCGGGGTCCAGCACCCGCGAGCCGGGTGCGGGATGGCACAGGACGACCACCCGATCGCTCTCCGGGTCGCCGGTCTCCCTGACGGCCAGGGTCCGGCCGTCCTGCAGCTCGATGCGATGCTCGTTCATGG
>DASRJN010000666.1:0-4546 GCA_035649455.1 Acidimicrobiales bacterium | reverse complement strand
TCGAGGACCCGGCGGAAGTGGTGGTCGGTCTGGGTGAGGAACCCGGCGTAGACCTCCATCTGGCGGGCGAACATGCGCTTCGACTCGGCGTCGAGGTCGTCCCACGCCGGCACGTCGGGGTCGCGCACCGACAGCTTCGTGTGGTCCGGGACCAGGCCGGCAGCCAGCTGGCGGGCGAACACCTCGCCGCGGTAGGCGTCCCACCCGTGGTCGAAGCGGCCGCGGTACGGCTCCACCCACTCGGGCTCCACGTGGTGGGGGGCGTGGCCCGCTCCGGTGGCGTAGTAGAGGAAGAACGGCTTGGCCGGCGCGGCTACGTGGGCGTCCTTGATCATCTGGATGGCATGGTCGGCCAGGTCGGCGTTGAGGTGGTAGCCGTCCTCGGGTGCCGCCGGCGGCGGGATGGGCGTGTTGTCCTGCACCAGGTCGGGGAACCACTGGCTCGTGTCGCCGCCCATGAAGCCGTAGAAGCGCTCGAAGCCCCGGCCGAGGGGCCAGGTGCGGTACGGGCCCGCGCTCGACGTCTCGGTGGGCGGGGACAGGTGCCACTTGCCCACCGCGAAGGTGTTGTAGCCCGCGTCGCGCAGGATGGCGGGCAGGAAGGCCTGGTCGGGGCCCGCCATGCCGTGGTAGCCGGGGAACCCCATCGACAGCTCGACCAGCGCGCCGATCCCCACGCTGTGGTGGTTGCGCCCGCTCAGCAGGCACGCCCTCGTGGGCGAGCACAGGGCGGTGGCGTGGAAGTTGGTGTAGCGCAGGCCCCGGGCCGCGAGCCGGTCCAGCGTGGGCATCTCGCACCCGCCGCCGAAGGGGGACGGCTGCGCGAAGCCGACGTCGTCGAGCACGAGCAGCACGATGTTGGGCGCGCCCACCCTCGCCTGGGGCACCGGCGGCCAGGCCGGTTCGGACTCCCGCAGCGTGCGACCGATCCGCCCGGCGAACTCCGCTCCCGCGCCGTCGCCTGAGATGCTCACGCCTGTCCCCTCTCGCCCGTGGACGGCCCCACCTTCGCGCGTCGGAGCACCTATTGACGCTTGTACAAATGGATGCTTGTGTATGGGCATGACCGTCGCGCTGTTGGAACAGGGATTCGCCTGGACGAGCGACCGCGTAGCCCGGGTCGGGCCGGGGGACCTCGACGCCCCCACACCATGCGAGGAGTGGCGGCTGCGTGAGCTGCTGAACCACATGCTCGCGTCGCTCGGGCGGCTGGCCGCCGCCGCGGAAGGCCAGGCGCCGCCGCCGGCGCGGGACCGGTTGGGCGACGACTGTGGGCGAAGCGCGTTCGCCGAGGTGCGCGATCACACCTTCGCGGTCTGGCGCACGCCGGGCGTGATGGAGCGGACCTGCGAGCTACCCCTCGGCTCGATCCCGGCCCCCATGGCGGCCCGGCTGAACCTGGTCGAAGTGGTGGTGCACGGCTGGGACGTGTCGCGGGCCACCGGCGAGTGCGCCGACATCCCCGACGCCCTGGCCGAGCCGATCCTGGAGTTCTCCCGGGGGGCGGTGGGGCCGGCGCGAGGGCGGGCCTTCGGGCCCGACCTGTCGACCGGCGAGTCCCTTTCGGACCGCACCGTCTCCTTCCTGGGCCGCTGGCCATGAGCGCAGCCGAGCTCGACACCGCGCTGCGGGCCCTGGCGGACGGCACCAGGCGGACGATCCTGGCGGTGGTGCGCGACCGGCCACGGGCGGTCGGGGAGATCGCCGGGGAGGTCGCCATGTCGCAGCAGGCCGTGTCCCACCACCTGCGGGTGCTGCGGGGCGCGGGGCTGGTGACCGAGCAGCGGGAGGGGACCCGGCACCTGTTCAGCGTCCGCAGCGACGGGTTCGACGTGGTGCAGGCCTACCTCACCGACTTCTGGCCGGCCCATCTGGCCGCCCTCAAGGCCGCCTCCGAGCGGGCCGTCCGGCGAGATGGCTGAGTTCGCCACCTCGATCGACATCGCGGCGCCGCCCGGCGTGGTGTTCGACCACCTCGTCACCCCCGAGGGCATGGTGGCGTGGATGGGCCAGCACGCCGAGCTCGACCCCCGGCCCGACGGCACCTTCGCGGTCGACATCAACGGCTCGCCGGTGCGTGGTCGCTACCTGGAGGTCGACCCGCCGCGGCGGGTGGTCGTGTCGTGGGGCGTGGCCGGGAGCGACGTGCATCCTCCGGGATCGTCCCGGGTCGAGTTCACCCTGGTCCCGGTGGGCGACGGCACCCGGCTCGACCTGATCCACTGGGACCTGCCCGAAGAGCGGGCGCCCGGCTATGCCCAGGGCTGGGAGCACTTCCTGCCCCGACTGGCCCTGGCGGCGCCCGGGGGAGATCCGGGGGTCGACCCCTGGACCGACCGCTGGGGGAGGGAGCCATGACCGCTCAGGAGCTGTTCGACGAGCTGGCGGAGGAGCATCTGGCCCGAGGCGACGTCAGCCTCGGCAAGATGATGAGCAGCCACGGCCTGCGGGTCGGCGAGAGGGGGAGGTACTACGCCCTCGTGTCCCGCGGCCGGCTGGTCCTCAAGCTGCCGGCCGCCCGGGCCGCGGGACTGGTGGCCACGGGCGAGGCCGTGCCGTTCGAGCCCAGCCCCGGGCGGCTGATGCGCGAATGGGTCGCCTTCGAACCGTCGCCGCCGCCCGCGGACGACCACTCCCGCTGGCGCGACCTCATGGACGACGCCCGGGCCTACGCCGGGGACCTCGGGCCATGACGCGCGATTCCGCACCGTCGCGGAGCGGCCGGTAGCTTCCACCCCGTGACTGAACTCGCGACCCAGGACGAGATCACCACCAGGACGTCCCGCGCCATCAAGCCGAACCAGATCGCGGTGGGTGTGGGCGTGGCCTTCGCCATCGTGGTGGTCGCCTCGGGTGTGGCCGCCACCGTGAACCAGTGGCACGACGTCAAGCCGGTCCAGCGTGAGGTGTTCGCCAACATCCCGTCGGCGTGGAAGGCCGTGTTCTACACGGTCATCCCGCTCGTGATCCTCTACGGCGGGATCATCTTCAGCCAGCGGGTCAAGAACTGGCAGCGGGGGGCGCCCGACGACCGCGGCACCACCAGGGCCAACGTGGGCCGCCGCCTCGCCGACTTCCGGGCCGGCGTGTACATGCAGACCCTGCTCCGAGACCCGGCCGCCGGGGTCATGCACTCGCTGATCTACTTCAACTTCCTGATCCTCCTGGCGGTCACCACCGTGCTGGAGATCAACCACCAGGTGCCCGAGGGGATGAAGTTCCTCCACGGCCAGACCTACCAGGCGTACTCGCTGGTGGGTGACGTGGCCGGCGTGCTGTTCACCTTCGGCGTGGTGTGGGCCATCGTGCGCCGCTACGTGCAGCGCCCCTACCGCATCCGCACCAAGTCCAAGCCCGAGCACGCGGTGATCCTGGCCACGTTCCTCGGCCTCGGTGTCACCGGCTTCCTGACCGAGGCGATGCGCATCGCGCTGGAGGGCCGGCCCGAGTACGAGAAGTGGTCGGTCCTGGGCTACCCGCTGTCGGGCCTGTTCGACGGCTCCAGCCACCTGCAGGGCCTGCACCAGTTCTGGTGGCTGGTGCACGTCCTGTTGTTCGTGCTGTTCCTCGTGATCCTGCCGATCACCATGCTGCGGCACATGTTCACCTCGCCGCTGAACATGTACCTGCGGGACCGCGAGCGGCCCAAGGGCGCCATGAAGGCCATGCCCAACCTCATGGAGACCGAGCTGGAGACGTTCGGCGCCTCCACCGTCGAGGACTTCACCTGGAAGCAGCTGCTCGACACCGACGCCTGCACCATGTGCGGCCGCTGCACGTCGGTCTGCCCGGCGCACGCCACCGGCAAGCCGCTCGACCCTCGCGAGATCGTGCTCAAGACCGGCGAGGTGATGGCCGCCACCGGCAACCCGGTGGTCTCGCCGCCCATCGGCGTCGACCCCGAGATCACCGTCAGCGCCGACTCGCTGTTCGAGCGCATCACGCCCGAAGAGGTGTGGGCCTGCACGTCCTGCAAGGCGTGCGACGAGATCTGCCCGGTCAACATCGAGATCCTCGACAAGATCCTCGACATGCGGCGCTACCTGTCGCTGATGGAATCCAACTTCCCCACCGAGCTGGGCACCGCCTACCGGTCGATGGAGAACTCGGGCAACCCGTGGGGCCTGTCGCAGTCGGACCGGGCCGCGTGGGCGGCCAAGGTCCCGGGCGTGCCCATCGTCGAGCCGGGCGACAGCTTCGACCACGAGTTCCTGTACTGGGTCGGCTGCGCCGGCAGCTTCGACGACAAGAACCAGAAGGTGAGCGTGGCCATGGCCAAGCTCATGCAGCGGGCAGGCATCGATTTCGCCATCCTCGGCCCGTCCGAGAACTGCACCGGCGACCCGGCCCGCCGCTCGGGCAACGAGTACATCTACCAGATGCTCGCCATGCAGAACATCGAGTCGCTCAACGGCATGGGCGTGCGCAAGATCGTCACCCAGTGCCCGCACTGCTTCAACACGCTGTCCAACGAGTACCCGCAGCTGGGCGGCAACTACGAGGTCGTGCACCACAGCCAGTTCCTGGAGTGGCTGATCTCCGAGGG
>DASRJN010000665.1:0-12138 GCA_035649455.1 Acidimicrobiales bacterium | reverse complement strand
CCGTGAAGGTCACGCACTCGGAGTCGGCGTGGACGCGGCGGCCATGCCGGAGGATGGCGTTGATGGTGAGGGGCGACTCGCTCATGGTCGAGCGGATCATGCGGGGGTCCTTTCGCGATCGTCGGTGGAGCCCAGGTAGCTCTCTCGAGTCTGCGCGCAAGAAATCGACAATGTCAAGACAAAACGATTTACAACGATTAGTCGATGTTCTATAGTCCGATCGATCCCGGCAAGCGACGTGCTGATGCCGGTCGAGGAGGTCACACATGAGAGTCGCCAACGCCGATGGACGGGCCGTACTCGTCGTCGACGACGGGATCGTCGACATCGCCACGGCGTCGGGCGGGGCGCTGCCTACCGACGCCCAGCTGCTCTTCGAGCGGTGGGACGACGTGCGTGCGCTCGCCGACCGGGTACCGGGTCCCGAGGAGCCGTTCGAGCTGTCGGCGCTGCAGGCGCCGGTGCCCCGCCCGGGCCAGGTGTTCGCCATCGGGATGAACTATGCGGCGCACGCCGCCGAGGCCGGCGTCGAGGCGCCGGAGTTCCCGCCGACGTTCACGAAGTTCCCGACCTGCCTCACGGGGCCCTACGCCACGGTGGCGTTGCCCAGCGCGTTCGTCGACTGGGAGGTCGAGCTCGTCGCCGTGATCGGTTCGGCTGCCTACGAGGTCGAGGTCGGCAAGGGGTGGTCACACGTCGCCGGCCTGACCGTCGGCCAGGATCTGTCGGAGCGGATCGTGCAGACGCGACCGCCTGCCCCGCAGTTCAGCCTGGGCAAGTCGTTCCCGGGCTTCGGCCCCACCGGCCCGTGGGTGATCACGCCCGACGAGCTCGACGACCCCGACGACCTCGCCCTGGGCTGCACGGTGAACGGCGAAGAGGTGCAGAAGAGCCGCACTTCGGATCTGATCTTCGGGGTCGACGCGCTGGTCCACTTCCTGTCATCGATCACGCCGCTGCTGCCCGGGGACCTGATCTTCACCGGCACCCCCTCCGGGGTCGGCGGCACCCGTACGCCGCCCCGGTTCCTGGCCCCCGGCGACGAGCTCGTCTCGACGATCGAGGGCCTCGGCACGATCCACACCCACCTCGTCCACAGGAGCGCCCGATGAACGTTGAGCTGGAGCTCGCCTACCTCGGCGTCGAAGTCGCCGACCCCACTGGGTTCGGCACATTCCTCGCCGACGTCGTCGGCCTCGTTCCCGGCGAACCCACGACCGACGGCGCCGCGACCTGGCGCAACGACGACCGCGCCCAGCGGATCATCGTGCACGAGGGCCCGGCCAACGACGCCAGCTTCATCGGTTTCGAGGCCGCGTCCGCGGACGCGTTCGACCGTGCTGTCGAGCGCGCGCGCGACGCGGGCGAAACGGTGACCGACGGCACCGCCGCCGACCTCGCCGCCCGCCGGGTCGAACGGCTGGTGCGCATCGAGGCGCCCTGGGGCGTGCCCGTCGAGATCGTGCACGGTCTCGCCGCCCCGGGCGAGGCGTTCGCCTCTTCCCTGGTCCCGGGAGGGTTCCTCACGAAGGGCCAGGGGTTCGGTCACGTGGTGTTCGTCACCACCGACCTCGACAGCGCCGACCGCTTCGCCCGCGAGGTCATCGGCCTCGAGCAATCGGACTGGATGGAGACCGACCTCGGCGGTGTCGCCTTGACGGTCCGCTTCTACCACTGCAACCCGCGCCACCACTCGCTCGCCGTCGGCTCCCTGCCGATCGAGCTCCCGCAGAAGCTCCACCACGTGATGCTGGAGACCGTGTCCCAGGACAACGTGGGGCTCGCCTTCGATCGTGCCTTCAAGGCAGGGTTGCCGATCGCCAACGCGCTCGGCAAGCACGAGAACGACAAGATGTTCAGCTTCTACGTCGTCACGCCGGCTGGCTTCCAGCTCGACCGGATCAGCGAGTGGGGCCACCAGCCGCTCCAGTCGCCGCTCCACGATTGAACGCGAGTCCCCGATGGGTTCGAAACAGACACAGCAGACAGAGCAGGCACCGCAGACCACGTTCGACCGTGACGATCCGCAGATTCTCGGGGCCAACCCGTTCGTCGGGCTGACACGTGAACAGGTCGTCGCCTCGTTGGCACGGCTCGGCCAGCGCATCGCGGTCGAGCCGGGCGCCGCAGCCGCCACCGCGGTGGGCGCGTTCGCCGAGCTGTTGCGCGTGGCTGTCGGGCGCAGCGATGTCACCCCGACCCGCGGCGACCGTCGCTTCACCGACGCGGTGTGGCAGCAGAGCCCGGTGTCCCGTCGTCTCATGCAGGCGTACCTCGTCGAGAGCGACGCGGCGCACCGGGTCATCGACGAGGTCGAGCTCGACACCAAGAGCCGCGCTCGCGCGCACTTCGCCATGTCGTTGCTCACCGAGGCGCTCGCGCCGACGAACTTCCTGCTGACCAACCCCAACGCGATGGCGAAGGCCGCCCAGACGCGGGGTCAGAGCCTGCTGGCCGGCTCCCGGAACCTGGCGCACGACGTTCGCCACAACGGCGGCATGCCGTCGCAGGTCGACACGCGGCCCTTCACCGTCGGCGGCAACCTCGGGATCACGCCCGGACACGTCGTACACCGCACCGAGGTGTTCGAGCTGATCCAGTACGACGAGGCCACCACGAGAGTCCACCGGCGCCCGCTCGTGGTCATCCCGCCGCAGATCAACAAGTACTACATCACCGACCTCGCACCGGGGCGCAGCCTCGTCGAATCCACCGTCGCGGCCGGCCTGCCGTACTTCACGTTGAGCTGGCGCAACCCCACGCCCGAACATCGCGACTGGAACCTCGATACCTACGCCGCCGCGTGCCACGACGCGATCCGAGTTGCGTGCGACATCGCCGGCAGCGACGACGCCAACGTCGCCGGGGTGTGCGCGGGTGGGGTCACGCTCGCCGTGCTCCTCGGCCACCTCGCCGCGACCGGCGAGTCGAGCCTCGTCAACTCCGTGACCTTCCTGGTCGCCGGGCTCGATACGACGACCGAGACCACCGCAAGCAACCTGATGTCGCGGCGCGCCGTCGAGGCGGCCAGGGCGCGATCGCTTCGGGCGGGCGTACTCGCCGGCGAGGACATGGCCCGTGTCTTCGCCTGGCTGCGACCGAACGACCTCGTGTGGAACTACTGGGTCAACAACTACCTCATGGGCCAGAACCCGCCCGCGTTCGACATCCTGTACTGGAACAACGACACCACGCGCCTCCCGGCCGGGCTGCACTCCGACTTCCTCGACCTGTACCTGACCAACGGGCTCGTCGAGGGCACGCTCGAGGTGCTCGGAACGCCAGTCGATCTTGGCAAGGTGAGCTGCGACAGCTTCGTGGTCGCCGGCTACACCGACCACATCATCCCCTGGGACGGCGCGTACCGCACCACCCAGCTGCTCGGTGGTGAGAGCCGGTTCGTGCTCAGCAACGGCGGTCACATCCAGGCAATCCTCAACCCGCCTGACAACCCGAAGGCGTCCTACTTCACGTCCGACTCGCTGCCGGCGACGGCCGCCCAATGGCGCGATGGCGCCACGCAGGTGCCCGGGTCGTGGTGGACGCTGTGGCACGAGTGGCTCGCGGCGCGCTCCGGCACCAAGCGGACGCGACGCAAGCGTGCCGGCAATGCGGCCCACGCTCCGCTCGAACCCGCCCCCGGGCGCTACGTCCGCCTGTAGTGCCGGGGCTGCGCACATTCGTCCATGTCGACGGGCACCTCCTGCGGGTGTCCGTCCGCGGCGACGGCCCGCCGATCCTCCTGATCATGGGGTTGGGCGGCAACATCGAGATGTGGGACCCGCTGGAGCGCGAGCTCCACGCCCGGGGGTTCCAGACCATCGCCTACGACGCGCCCGGAACCGGGCACTCGCCACCCCGGCTCGTCCCGCTGCGGCCACACGGCCTCGCCCGCCAGGCCGCCCACCTCCTGGACAGCCTCGGCCTGCCCGCCGCCCACGTGCTCGGCGTGTCGTTCGGGGGCGGTGTCGCCCAGGAGCTGGCCCTGCGCAACCCTCACCGAGTCCGCCGGCTGGTCCTGGCCTCCACGTCGTGCGGGCTCGGTGGCGTCCCCGGCACCCCGCTGGCGCTCGGCCTGCTCGCCACGCCGCTGCGCTACTACTCGCCCCGCTTCCTGCAGGCGACCGCCCGCTGGATGTACGGCCCGATCGCCGACCCCGACGGACGGCTCATGCACCAGCAGGTCGACGCTCGCCGGTCACGACCCCCGACGATGTGGGGCTACCTGAGCCAGCTCTACGCGACCGCGGGCTGGACGAGCCTTCCCTGGTTGCACCGCATCGCCGCACCAACGCTCGTCGTCACCGGTGGCAAGGACCCCATCGTCCCACCCGTGAACGCGCGGATCCTCGGATCCCGCATAGCTGGCGCAACCGTCCATGTCGTGCCCGATGGCGGGCACCTGCTGCTCATGGATCACGCCGTCGAGTGTGCGGACGTGATCAGCCGCTTCCTCCACGACGAACCGAACAGAACCTGAGAGGTCTGAACCGTGCTCCTACCGCTCGTTGCCGAACCGTTCACCGCGCCGACCGACCGGGACCTTCTCCCGTCCGAGCGGCGGGAGTTCGTGCGCACGCACCGGACCTGTGTCTTCGGGTACCGCCGCCGCAGCGACGGGCCCGCCATGTCCGTCGTGTACTACGTGCCGACCGACGACGACGAGCTGCTCGTGTCGACCATGGCCGGCCGAAGCAAGGCCATCGCTGTCGCGCGCGACCCGAAGGTGAGCGTCTGCGTGCTCGACGAGCGGTGGCCTTTCACCTACCTCCAGGTGTACGCCGACGCCACGGTCGATCCGGACCCGGAGCTCGTCGTCGACGTGATGATGGCCGTCGGCGAGCGCATGTCGGGCCAGCCCCTCGGCGCCGAGGCGCGCCCCGCCGTGGAGGCCATGGCGGAGCAGGAGGGTCGCGTCGTGCTGCGCTGCCGCCCCTACGCGACCTTCGCCACGCCGCCCCGGCACCTGCACCGCGAGGCTGCCCGCCTCACGCACTGGGTCTCGGGGAGCGTCCCGTGGGACGCACCCGACCCCGCCTGATCCTCACACCCGAAGCCCGAGCGGGCGGCGGTCGACGATGAACGATCGAGTCGCGAAGACCCGCGAACCAGTACGCGGAGTGCCCCGCTTGTGCCTCCCGGGACAGGAGGCGAAGGCCGCCGCGCTCCCCCAGCCGGGTCGTGACCACCTGGCCCCTCCCCGAACTGGAGTGCTGACAGAGCTGATCGGGAATGGCGCACCTCGGCACGCGCGCTGTTCCCGGTTGGGTCGTAGGGCACCGGAACCGGGACTCGAACGGAAGATGTCGCCCTCGGTCATGGGCGGGTGCGGGCCGCCGGGGGAGCCGGCGGCCCGCACCGGGGAGAGCCCGGTCAGCCCGCGGAGGGCAGCAGGACGTGATCGATCACGTGGACGACGCCGTTGCCCGCCTCGATGTCGGCCTGGACGACTGACGCCGTGTTGCCGGATGCGTCGGTCAGCGTGACTGCGTTGCCCTGGACGCCGACCGTGAGAGGCTGGCCCTGGACGGTCGTGACGGTAAGGCCATCCCTGAGGTCGCTCGACAGCACCTTGGACGGCACCACGTGGTAGGTGAGGACCGACGTCAGCTGCGCCTGGTTGTCTGGCGCCAGCAGCGTGTCCACCGTGCCGGCGGGCAGCGCAGCGAAGGCGTCGTTCACCGGCGCGAAGACCGTGAACGGCCCGTCACCGCTGAGCGTGCCGGCCAATCCGGCCGCGTCGACCGCTGTCACCAGCGTCGAGAAGTTCTCGGCGCTGGCTGCCACGTCGACCACGGTGGCGGGCTGCTCGGAAGCGGAACCCTCGCCGGCGTCGCTCATCCCGGAGGTCGTGTCCTCTCCGGCGCCGGCCTCCGTCGTGGCCGGGGCCTCGTCCGCCGAGTCGTCGTCATCGCCACAGGCGGCGCCGACGAGGGCGAGCGTTCCCGCCAGCGCGATCCCGGTCATCCATCGGGAAATCCTCATCTCTGTCTCCTTCAGTCGTGGGGTGCGGACTTGGGGTGGTCCACCGAAGGAGATGATAACACTAAGTTTGACTAAATATCACGCGCAGCCGCGACAAGTTCGTCCAGCCGCCGGCCGGGCCCGCCGATCAGCACGGGAATGGCCAGCTCATCGGCTGCCTGACGTGCTGTCGCGGTCGTGACCGGGTTCGGCATGGTCGTCGACAGCACGAGCAGGTCCGGCCGCTCGCGCTGGAGGAACGCGGCCAGATCGCCGCTGGGCACGTCGGTCGACAGGTCGTGCACGCGCCACCCGTCATACCGGAGCGCGATGGCCGCCATGCGGGCGGGCAACGCGTGGTGCTCACCGGCCGGCGCGGCCACGACGACGGCGCCCCGGACCCTCGTCCGTCGGCCCGGCAGGCGGGCGAGCAGACGCTCGCAGATGGCAGTCGCCCTGTGCTCGTCGGCGACCGTGTTGACGCCGGCGGCCCACTCCTCACCGATCCGGCGCAGCGCCGGAGCGAGCAGCTCGTCGCACAGCTCGACCGGAGACACACCGCTGCCCGCGAGCCGGTCCACCAGCTCGTTCGCCGCGCGTTCGTCGCCACTGCGCAATGCCCCGTACAACCGCTCGACCTGGTGGTCCCAGTCTCGAACTTGGATGGGGCGGGGCGGGGAGCCGCGCTGGCGGCGCTGCGCGAACCGGTCGAGGTCCCGGCGCTCCACGCGGTAGCCCTTGCCGACCTTAACCGCACGCAGCGCACCCTCCCGCACCCAGCGGTACGCGGTCTGGTAGTGCACCCCCAGCTCGCGGGCGGCCTCCGCCAGGTCCAGGGCAACCTCATCCGCACGCTCGCGCATATTCAGCCGAGTTTAGTATCGTCACATCCGGGACGCTCGCAACCCATACGGCCGGTGACCCAGCGAATGGCTACCACCTGTGGTCAGCCGAGCTGGACGCGGCTGCCGCATCGCTAGCCGCCGGGCCACGCGAGATCGTGCACCTGGCGGGAAATCGACGTCATCTTCGCCGGACTAACGCAGCGCCGAAGTCGATCGGGATATTCCGCGGCGCACAGCAACCCAGGACAGCAACCGGAGCGCTGACGCCCGCACGTCCGCAGTCCTGGCCGGGACCCTGTCGCCCGCTCCAAACGATGGTGGACTCACAGCGACGGCCCGCGTCTTGCTACGGATCAGAAGGTTGGGGGTTCGAGTCCCTCCGAGCGCGCTAATAGCTCCTGGTTAGAGCGGGTGTCGAGCGGCCGGCGTTCTCGCGTCGACATGGGCAGACAGCAACCGGCGTCGGCCGAAGTTGAGGTTGGTCGAACACCGTCCTAACCCTCGTCGGCACGCATGACGGCCTAGCCGTGAACAGCTGGGTCATCGGCATGGGGCTCCCTGCTCGGTGAGGTAGCGGGCGACCGCGGCATCCCCGGTGGCCCACGGGTTCGGAGGTCCGCTCTCGACCGGCGTCTCCTGCCCAAGCTGGGTCGCCGGAACGACCGGGTCTGCCTGGCCAGCCGTGCGCTGCCCCGCGATGAGCGCGACGGCAGCGACGCCGGCGACGAGTGGCACGATCGCGATGCGCCGAATGTCAAAGCTGAGCGACGGGCCCGTCGTGACACGCCGGCGCGTGACGTGGGTCTGTGGCGCAGGAAGGGGGTTCACGGTCCGGCTCCTGGGTGGGAAGGAGCCCACGGTCGCGCCTGGCGGTCTCGTGACGGTCTCGTGGGAGCACAGGCTGTGACCTGGGCTAACGTGACAGTCACGATTCGGTGCAGGGTTCTCGGACCGCTCGCGGTGCGTGGCCCGCAGGGGTGGGCGACGCCGTCGGCGCGGTTGCGACGCCGTGCCCTCGCGACGCTCGCGCTGACCGCGGGCGAGGTTGTCGACGTCGATCGGCTTGCGGACGCCCTGTGGGGCGATGACGTGCCAGCGAGCGCCCGCAAGATCGTGCAGAACCATGTGCTCGCGCTCCGTTACAGCCTCGGCGCGGGGGCGATCGAGACGCGTCCGGGTGGCTACGTCCTAGCGCTCGGCCCCGACGAGATCGACGCGGGTCTCTTCGAGGCGCTGGCCGTCGGCGCGCGACGGGCGGGCGACGGGACGGCGGGCGACATGTTGGAGCGGGCCCTGGGGCTGTGGGCCGGAGATCCATACCTTGATCTGGCCGACTGGGATCCTGCGCAGGCCGAGATCGCTCGACTCATGGAGCTGAGACGGACCATGGTCGAGGATCGGCTCGACAGCCGGCTCGGCCGCGGCGAGCACCTGAACGCCGTCGCCGAGATCGAGGTGAGCGTCGCTGACGAGCCGCTACGGGAACGCCGCTGGGAGCTGCTGATGACCGCCCTATATCGCTCGGGCCGGCAGGCGGAGGCCCTCCGGGCGTACCAGCGGGCACGTGACCTCCTGATCGCCCGCCTCGGCATCGAACCGAGTCCGGGGCTGCGGCGGCTGGAGGCCGCGATCCTGGCACAGGACCTCTCGCTCGAATGGCGAGGAATCGTTCGGTCGCCCACAGGCGACGCGGGGACGAGCGGGGCCGACGCGGCCGTGGCGGACGCGCTCAGGGCCGGTGACGAGGCCCTGCGGACCGGGCATCCGGCTGACGCGGTCGCGAGCTTTCGATCGGCGCTGACGCAGGTCGGTCGGACCGGCGGTTCCCTCAGGGACGAGTGCGAGGTGCTCGTTCAGCTGGCAGAGGCGGAGTACCTGGTCGGCGAGCCCACCCACCGCTCGACCGGCGTCGCCGCAGCCCGCCTCGCCGATCACCTGGGCGACGTGGAGCTGCTGGTGCGCGCCGCCCTCGCTGGGGCCCGACAGGTCGAGGGCGCGGCGGGGGGTGTCGACAGCCAGAGGGTCGACATGCTCCGCCGGGCCGCCGACGTGGCGACCAGCACGGCCGATCGCGCCCGGTTGCTCGCGGCGCTGGCAACCGAGCTGAACACATCTCCCGACCACGCCGAGCGACGCAAGCTGAGCGACCAGGCATTGGCCATCGCGCGCGCCTCCGGCAACCGCCTCGCACTCCACCGGGTCCTCGCGGCGCGCGCCGCCTCCATCCGCGCTCCCGACACCCTGGACGAGCGGCTCTCGAACGCCCACGAGGACCTGGCGCTGGCCGGTGACCTCGACCGCCGGGCGCAGTGGGGCGCCTGGAGCAACATGGCCATGGCCAGCATGGAAGCCGGCGACGACGCTACGGCCGACCAGGCCGACCGCGAGGCCGCCCGGATCGGCGACGACCTCGGCCTCACGCCGGCGCGATGGCGGGCGGCCTTCGTGGATGCCCGGCGCCTGCTCTGGCACGGCGACATCCCAGCCGCCAAGCAAGCCGTCCGTCGCGCCCGCGAACTCGGCCACCAGGCCGGCGAACCGCTGGCGGACGTCATCCACTTCGCGCAGCTCTACCTGATCCGATGGGACGAAGGCCGCCTGCCGGAGGCCGCCGAGTTCCTCGCCACCCTGCCCTTGGAGCGCCCGTTCGACCGCGCGCTCGCCAGCCACGCCGAGGCCCACAGCGGCCACACCGGTGACGCCCGACGCCTCCTCACCGGGCTCGCCGCCCGCGGCTTCGCGGACGTGCACTACGACGGATTCTGGCTCACGGTGATGTGCTTCGCCGCTGACGCCGCCGCCCGCGCTGGCGTCACCGACGTCGCCGCCGACCTGCTCGACCACCTACGCCCGTGGCGCGACCAGATCGTGCTGACGCCGGCGACGTGCATGGGAAGCGTGGCCCACTACATCGGGGTGCTGGCCGCGGCACTCGACCGGACCGAGGAGGCCGACGACGCCTTCGCCCAGGCCGCCCGCACCCACCAGCGCATGAACGCCCCGATCTGGACCACGCGCACCCGGCTCGCCGCCGCCCGCGCCGGGGCGTGAACCGCGCAGACGCAGGCCCGGGGGGCGCTCGCCCGACGTGAACCCGTCGTGACGCTGGCGATCCTGCGCCACCCCAACTCACCACGATCGTCATATGCGGGGACAAGCCGGGTGGAGCAACGAGCGAAGAGCGTGACGCTGGTCGGCCCGGGGTGCATGCATCTGGTGAGGATCACGGCTCCGCGGGGTCGCACTCGGGGTTCAGTTCGCACAGGTACCGCTCGACGGCTGCGTTGCCGGCCTCCCACGGGTTGACCAGGCCGGAGTCGCCGCCGCCTGCTTGCCTCCGATCCGGGGCGGGGGTCAGCCAGGCCAGGTGTCCCGTCAGGCGGCCGTCGCAGCTCTCGAAGATCAGGATGGACTCTGGGGTCGGTGGGCCGCTGATGCCGGGCGCGGGGAAGACTGTTTCGTTGCCCTCGGTTGTCCACTGGCATGCCTGCGGGCTGCCGGCGGGGGCCTGGACCGGGCCGGGCTGGTCGTGGGTCTCGGTGGCCAGGGTGGCGACGGCAAGTACCGCTGTCGCGGTGCCGGCGGCGAGCACTGCGGCCCAGCCGAGGACCGTGGTGCGTGACCGGGACGGGGGTTGGTCCGGTGCCGGCCCGGGTGTGTCGGGTGATGTGTTCCGGATGGTGATTGCCATGACGGAAGTCGTCGCACCGGGGGGTGCCAGAGACCTGCCGCGGGGGTAACAGCGTGGTAACGGTGCTGTTGACGGTGGGTGGCGGCGGGCGAACACTGCTGACGTGGGCGTGGTGGTCTTGGGTCCGGTCAGTGTCGAGGGTGACGCTGAGGGCCTGGGTCCACGGGACCGGGTGGTGTTGGCCGCTCTGGCGTTGCATCCGGGCGAGACGTTGAGTGCCGAGCTTCTGGGGGACGCCCTGTGGGGCGACCACCCGCCGGTGACGTGGGCCAAGGTGATCCACGGGTGCGTGGCACGGCTGCGCAAGGTGCTCGGGGCCACGGCCATTGAGACCGTAAGCCACGGTTACCGGCTGGTGCTTCCGGTCGAGGAGGTGGACGCCCAGCGGTTCGAGCGGCTGGTGGGGCGGGGCCGAGAGCTGCTGACCTTGGGGGAGCCGGAGCGGGCCGCGCACGTGATCGGCGAGGCGTTGGCGTTGTGGCGGGGGCGGGCGCTGGTGGAGCTGGAGGGCTGGAGCCCCGGACGGATCGAGGCGGCGCGACTGGAGGAGCTGCGCCTGGACGCCCAGGAGGTGCAGCTGGACGCGGCGCTGCGGTCGGGCCGCTACCGGGAGGTGCTGGCCGAGCTGCAGGCGCGGGTGTCCGAGGCGCCGCTGCGGGAGCGGCGCTGGGCGCTGCTGGCCTTGGCCCAGTACCAAGCGGGCCGCCAGGGTGAGGCGCTGCGCACCCTGCATCGGGCGCGCACGGTGCTGGCCGCCGAGCTGGGTGTGGACCCCGGACCTGACCTGGTCGCTCTGGAGGCGGCGATCCTGCGCCAGGACCCCTCATTGGTGGCCGAGGTGGCGCTGCCCGAGCCCAGCGCCACCTGCCCATATCTGGGTCTGGTGCCCTACGACGTGGCCGACGCCGAGGCCTTCTTCGGACGCGACGCCGACGTGGCCGCCTGCCTGCGACGGTTGGCGGCCGTCGGGGTCCTGGCGGTGGTGGGCCCGTCGGGCAGCGGCAAGTCGTCGCTGGTGCGGGCCGGTGTCGCCGCCGCGCTCGAACGTGACGGTCGCCGGGTCGTGGTGATCACCCCGGGCGCACATCCCGGCGACGCGCTCACCGTCCTGCCCGAGGGCGGACCGGCCCCGGTCCTGGTGGTCGACCAGTGCGAGGAGGCGGTCGCTCGGTGCGACGACGCCGGTGAACCGGCCCGGTTCTTCGCGGCGCTGGCTGCGCACGCCGAGCGGGCGCCGCTGGTGGTGGCGTTGCGGGCCGACCGGCTGGGTGAGCTGTCTGCTCATTCGGGCTTCGCCCGGTTGGTCGAGCCGGGCCTGTACCTGCTGGGCGCAATGGGTGAGGACGACCTGCGGGCGGCCATCGAGGGTCCGGCCCGCCAGGCCGGCCTGTTACTCGAACCGGGCCTGGTCGAGTTGCTGGTGCAGGACGTGGAGGGCGAAGCGGGCGCCCTGCCGCTGCTGTCGCATGCCCTGCGCACCACCTGGGAGCGCCGCGAGGGCCGCACCCTCACCGTCGAGGGCTACCGCGGGACCGGCGGCATCCGGGGCGCGGTCGCCCAGTCGGCCGAGGCTCTCTACGACCGGGTGCCCCTCGACCAGAGGCCCCTGGTGCGCGACCTGTTCCTGCGCCTCGTCGC
>DASRJN010000664.1:0-8302 GCA_035649455.1 Acidimicrobiales bacterium | reverse complement strand
GAAGCCGACGTAGGCAGCTCCTGCAGTGGACGCGCAGGTCGAAGGGCTCGATCTCGCGCGCGTGGCGACGCTTCGCTCGTCGGGTGATCTGCGCACGTGGCGAACGGATGGTGCCCAGACGCGCCTGCACGTCACGTCACCGGTTCGAGCCACCCCACAGGCTCATCCGAGATTGCCGCCGAGTTGCCGGTGTATTGCCTCGACACTTCCTGTGTCCTTGTCGCAGATTGCTCGGGGTCGCGGACGCGCGAGCCTCATCCGCCCAGGGCGTCGAGGTGTCGAGTGGGGCGGCAGTCGACGGACGGCCCCCTGATTCGCCGATTTGTTGATGCGCCCACCCCGGGAGGTGTCGGGTGACGATGGTGATTGAGGTGGAGGGGCTTTCGAAGTCATATGGCGCCCATCTAGTGGTGGATGATGTGGGGTTCACGGTGACCGAGGGCGAGATCTTCGGCATCCTTGGGGTCAACGGGGCCGGCAAGACCACGACGGTCGAGTGTCTTCAGGGTCTGCGGCGACCCGACCGCGGCGTCATGCGGGTACTGGGTCTGGATCCGCGGACCGCCCGCTCGCAGCTTCGGGCCGTGGTGGGCAGCCAGTTGCAGGCTTCGGCGCTGCCGGATCGGCTACGGGTCAACGAGGCCGTGCGGCTCTTCGGTGACGGCGACCGAGGGTCGGCCCAACGCCTCCTGGACACGTGGAACCTGGCGAAGTTGGAGCGCTCGAGCTTCGCGTCGCTGTCGGGGGGCCAACGTCAGCGCCTCTTCATCGCCCTGGCACTGCTCAACCAGCCCCAGGTGGTGTTCTTCGACGAGCTCACCCAAGGCCTGGACCCCCTGGCCCGTGGCGAGGTGTGGGACGCCATCCGCGACGTCCGGGCCCGGGGCACCACGGTCGTGCTGGTCACCCACTTCATGGACGAGGCCGAGGCCCTGTGCGATCGGGTCGCCGTGATGCGTGGTGGCCGGATCGTCGACGCCGGCACCCCCGCGGAGCTGATCACCCGCCACGCCCGCTCGACCACGGTCACGTTCACGCCACCCGTCTGGTTCGACCCGGCCGCCCTGGCGGCCCTGCCCGGTGTCGACCGGGTGGAGCGCCACGGCGAGCAGATCCGGGTCGTCGGCACCAACCAGCTGATCGCCCCGGTGTGCGCCTCGGTGCTGGGAGTCGACCAGCTGGGGCCACCCGACCTCCGCGTCCACCACCCCGACCTCGAAGACGCCTTGATCGCACTGATCAGCGACACCGGCGCCGACCACGAGGCCGACGGCGCTGCTGTCCCCGTCGCCGAGGGAGTCGGGTGATGCGAGCCCTGCTGCGCCTGGCTGCCACCGAGCTGAAACTATTCGTGCGCGAGCCCATGGTGCTCACCTTCGTGTTCGCCTTCCCGGTGCTCACCGTGCTGATCCTGGGTGGGGTGTTCGACGAAGACGATCCCAACTTCGAGGGCGCGCTGCCCTCGGATTACTACGTCGCCGCCTACATCGGCGTGGTCATCGCCGCCATCGGCCTGGTCATGCTGCCCGTGCATTTGGCGTCCTACCGCGAGCGGGGGGTGCTGCGCCGTTTCGACGTCAGCCGCTACCCCCGCTGGGCGCTCCCCGCCGCCTGGATCCTGGTGGCGCTGATCATCACCCTGGTGGCAGTCGCCGTGCTGCTGGTGACCGGGCACCTGATCTATGGCATGCCCGAGCCCGACGACCTCCTCGGCGTGCTCGTGGGGACGTTGCTGGGCGCGTTCGTCTTCATCAGCATCGGCATCGCACTCGGCCTGGCCCTTCCCAGCGCCCGCTCAGCCCAGGGCCTAGGGATGCTGCTCTTCTTTCCGTTCTTCCTGCTCGGCGGGGCCGGCCCACCGCCCGACGCTATGGGCGACCCCATGAGCTCGATCGCCGAGGTGGTGCCCCTCACCCACGTGGTGCGGTCCATCCAGGAGCCTTGGCTCGACCTGGGCAGCCCCGCCGACCACATCGCCGTGCTGGCGGTCCTGGCGGTGCTGGCCACCGCCGCTTGGGTGGCTCTGAGCGTTCGGACCGCGGAGTGATCCACGTCTACGTCGCCGCATACATCGCCGTGGTCATCGCTGCCATCGGCCTCGTGATGCTTCCCGTGGCTCACCGCCGTCGCCGTGATCGCCACGGCCGGATGGGTCACCCTCACGACCCGGGCTGCACCGTACGGCCAACGACCCGACGGGTGGAAGGAATGGCATGACACGAGCGAACGAAGCAGAGGCGGGGCGACGGGCACGCGAGGAGGCGCGGCAGTGGGTCCGTCGCAAGCGGATCCTGTTCACGATCGTCGGCGTCTACGCCGCACTGAGCCTGATGTGGCTGATCATCGACCTGGCCGACGACTCCAGCGGCTTCTGGTTCTACTGGCCGATGCTGGGAACGGGGATCGGCGTGGCCATCACGGCAGTCGTGCTGCTCGGCGTGGGCGGGGTCTTCGGGGTCGACTGGGAGCAGCGGGAGATCGACCGCTACGTGGCCCGCCGTACAGGTCAACGACCAGGCCCCGTCCGGGATGACGATGCCGCCGACGCGCCGCCCGGCGGCTGATCGCATCCAGCGCGGTGGTCCGGATGCCGACGTGGAGAAAGGAGCCGGCCAATGAGAATCGGTGTCACCGAGGTGTTCGTCGATGACCAGGACAAGGCACGGAGGTTCTACACCGAGGTCCTCGGCTTCCAGCTGAAGACCGACGCCGCCTATAGCGGACGTGCCCGCTGGTTGACCGTTGTCTCTCCTGAGGACCCCGGCGGCACCGAGCTTCTCCTGGCCCCGCTCTACGAGGCTGCCGCCGCGCTGCAGCGGGCTCGCCGCGAGTCCGGCACACCCGCTGTCTCCCTCACCAGCACCGACTGCCGCCGGGACTACGAGGAGCTGAAGGCGCGAGGTGCGATCTTCCTGTTCGAGCCGCGCGCCATGGGCTACGGCGGCACCGATGCCGTCTTCGAGGACGGCTGCGGGAACCTCCTCAACTTGCACGAGGACTGACACCATAGGTGGATCGCCACGTGCCGGTTAGAGAGCTCGGGCTGCGCGGCGACGGGTGAGCAGGTCCCAAAGCTCGTCGTGGGGTCGTGTCGACATGTCGCTCACCTGCTGCGCCCATTCGTCCGTGCCGATGCTCGATGCCCACCGCTTCCAGATGTCGTTCAGCCGAGCGGCGATCCTGGCCGGAAGCACCATGTGGTGTTCGTCACGCACCGCGACTGCGGCGGCGGCAGCAGCGGCCGCGATCTCGGGCTCGTCGACGGCGAGCGCCAGGCCGGTGAGCACCTCGACGCGCCGCAGCGGAAAGGCGTGGTGTCGCAGCTTCGTGAGCGCCTGGGCGAAGAGTCCTGCGGCCTGCTCGCCTGCGGCGAGCCGCACCTCGCCCTCCGCCCACAGCGCCCATCCTATGGCCGCGCGATCCGCCCGCTGGGTCGCCTTGGTGAGGGCGACCGAGGCGAGGTCGCGGGCCCGTTCGATGTCACCGTGACCGGCGGCCACGACCGCCCACTCCGCGAACCAGGTGGCACCGAACCGGATGTCGTCAAGCCCGGTCACGACCGAATCGGACTCGGCAAGGAGGCGATCGGCGGCTACCGGGTCGCCCCGAAGCCGCAGGATGCTGGCCAGGATTCGGATCCCGACAGCCAGCCGGTACGGGTGGCCGTTTTGGCGGGCGATGGCAATCGCCCGGCGGACGGTGCGCTCGGCCTCCGCGACGTCGCCGAGTTGAAGCAGACCCCCGGCGAGGTTGTCCAAGACGTAGGACAGGTAGTAAGAGTCGCCTGTGGACTCGAGGGTCGCCGCCGCCTCTCGACTGCGCCGCACTGACTCCTCGAGCGCCCCGCGCAGGTCGAGGTCGCCCAGGACGCCAATGGCGAGGGCAGCTCCGTGGGCGTCACCTCGGCGTCGATAGGCCTCGACGCTCTGCTCGGCGAAGCGGCGGGACGCTCCGGGGTGGCCGCCATAATTGGCGAGGACGGAGGCGCGGAGTTGAGCCCACGGTGCCTGTTCGACCGGACCGGCTCGCTGTAGCAGGGTGTCGTACCAGGCGAGGCCCTCGTCCATGCTGCCGCGGAAGGCCCAGTAGCGACCGAGGTCACTGGCGAACGTCAAGCCTGTTGGCGGATCATGCCGCGCGAACCACTCGAGGGAGGCCCGTAGGTTGTCGCCATCAGCGCGCAGACGTTGAAGCACGATCTTGCTGGCCTCGGCAAGGTCGGTCTGCAGACCTGCGACCCACCGCTGGAAAAAGTTGGCGTGGCGAAGGGCCAAGGTGTCGGCGATCCCCCTGTCGCTGGCGTGAGAGGCGGCGAAGGCCTGGATCATGGGCAGCATCGAGAAGCGCCGGCCGGTTGAGCCGTCGTGCGTCTCCACCAGGCCCAGCGCCGCCAACCGGTCGAGATGGTCGAGCAGTGATCCCCGGCCGACCACCTCGGTTGCAGCCTCGATCGTCCAGCCACCACGGAACACCGTCAGCCCGTCCAGGACGTGCCGTGTCTCGGCTGCGAGCAGGCCATAGCTGGCCGCCAGGGCGCTGCGCACAGAGCTGTGGGCGGCGGACCGGGCGCCCTGAAGGTCGTGCACGTCCAGCGGATCAGCGCTGATGGCATCCAGCACGCCACGGGCCCCGAGCACTCGCCAACTGCCGGCCGCCAGCTCCAGCGCCAGCGGCAACCCGTCGAGGCGGCGACACACCTCGGCCACCACCGCAGCGGTGCCGCGATTCAGGTCGAAGGCGGGCGTGGCCCGGCGGATGCGGTCGACGAGCAGCGTGACCGACGAAACCCCGACGATGTCCTCCAGCCCGCCCCCGTGGTCGGCCGGCACGGCCAACGGCCGCACCGGCCACGCCTGCTCGTCGGGAACCCCGATCGGCGCCCTGCTCGTCACCAGCGCCGTCACCTCGGGAACCCGCCGAAGCAGGTCGGTCACCACGCCACCGACGCCATCGAGATGCTCGAGGTTGTCGACGACCAGCAACGCCGGCTCGCCGCGCAATCGAATGCCGATCGCCTCGACCGAGACCTCAGCGACACTGAGCGCGCCGGCCACGGCGTCGAGCACGTACGTCGCCTTGCCGACACCCGACAGCGGCACCCACCACGTGCGCCGACCCCGTCCGGCCGCGGCCTCGGCCACAGCCAGGGCGAGACGGGTCTTCCCGATACCGGCCAGACCCGTGAGTGTGATGAGGCGCGTCGTCTTGCCGAACACGACCTCGACAAGCCGCGATACTTCGGAGTCCCGACCAACCAGAGGTGACAACGGCACGGGAATCGAGCCACCGATGGACGATTCCGCCGCATCTAGCGCCGCTACGTCGAAACCGGCGAGCAAGTCGAACACTCGCCGCTCCTCGGCCTTCAGTCCGAGACCTGCGGCCACGGCCCGGACCGACGAAAGCCGGGGAGACTTCAACCGGTCGCTCTCCAGGTTGCGGATCGTTCGCACGCTGACGCCGGCCCGTTGGGCCAGCTCCTCCTGGGTCAGTTGCGCCTGCCATCGGAATCCGCGCAACATCGCCCCGAACGTCTGGTTGCCACTCACTGGTGCACCCGACTCGTGCCGACCACCTCAGCCACGCCAACCGGCCATGGCGAGCATCAAGTGTAGGTGGGTCGGCGGGCCGGGAGACTGAGCCCCGGCACCTGCCGGCGCGTCCTCGGCTCCTGGAACGGGTCCGCCCTCGCGGCCACCATCGGCCGTTCGACCGCGATATCGAGGTCCTTGGACCGCCCGAGCTCCGAGAGGCCTTCGCACGCCTCTCTCGTCGCTTCAGCAACGCCGCGACCAATCACCGGGCCTAGCGACGGCAGCGGCGAGGCGGGTCATCGGCCGAGCCTGGCGATGGCGCAGCCAGCGACACGGTGTACGAGGCGGTGCACACCCGGGCGGTGATCTGCCAGCCTCGGCCGACGCGGCGGGCGTCGACTCGGGCGATGCCGGTGCCGGCGACGACGGGTCGCTCCTCGCCGGGGGCCCACAGCTCCAGGTCGGTACCGGGGGTGGCGTCGACCGCTTGGACCGTGAGGCCGGCGGGGTCGCCGTCGGAGGTGAGCTCGGAGATCCAGCCGGGGGCGAAGCGCACGGCGGGTCGGGTCAGAATGGTGCGCCAGCCTGGCACCACCCCGGCATCCTCGGCGGCGCCGTCGACGCAGCGGGTGACCCGGTACTGGCGGATCTCCGGGGGTGCCGGCGCGCCGCGGTTGGTGATCTGGTGGGGATCGCCGCATCCGTTGTTCCATTGCCACCAGGCGCTGCCCGCGGCGATGAACGGCGCCCGCACGGCTCCGGCGCCGGGACCCGGCCCGCCGTCCTCGCGCACCGCGAATCGCTCGACGCGCCCCACCAGGTCGGGCTGGGTGGCTGGATCGGACCACCAGCCGTACTCGCCGACCCAGATGCTGGTTCCCCAACGTGCGTAACCGGCGAGCACCAGGTCCCAGTTCAGGTCGACGGTGATGAAGTCGACGATGGAGCCGCCGTAGACATGGGGCGCGAACACCAGTCCTGGGTCGTCGGAGAAGCCGGCCGGCGGTGGATTCCCGACTGCCGTGTGCTCGAAGAAGATCGGCCGGGCAGGGATGTTCGCGTCGGCCTCACCCCGGCGGATGGCCCCGATCGCGCGGTCGTAGAGCTCGCCCAGAGCGGGCAAGTCCACCAGGGGGCCTGGGGAGAGCTCACCGCGGCCGAGGCCGGGCTCGTTCAGGATGTCGTAGCCGGCGATCCCCGAGTGACGTCCCAAGGCGGCGACCAGGTGCTCCCACATGTCCCCGAAGGCGGTCTGGACGCCGTCGGTGTCGCGGTAGAAGCGGTCCCACGCCTCGGTCACCAACTCGCTACCGGGCTTGGCCTCGCCATCGGCGGGACGGCAGGAGTCGAAGGCGTCGGGGGATGGGGTCGCCCATTCGGGCGCGCCATCCCAGCCGTTGGAGGGTTCCCGGCCGGGCGGGCACTCGATGCCGTCGGGTGTGGCCACGTGCGGGCCCCAGGCGTCCTGGTGCATGTCGACCACGGTGTAGAGGCCCCGGCTGGCGGCGGCTCGCACCGCTGCCCTGATCGAGGCGATGTAGTCCTCGTCGTAGGCGCCTCGCTGGGGCTCGACCCGCGACCACGACACCAGAAGCCGCACGACGTTGAACCCCTCGTCGGCGATCTGCCGCCAGGTCCGGTCGGTGATCGGGATCGTGGGGTCGAGCGTCGGGTTGTTGCGGGCGTACTCGGCCAGGCCGTTGAGGTTCACGCCCCGCAACACCACCTGGCGGCCCTGCTCGTCGAAGACACCGGGCCGGGCGCCCCGCACGGCATGCAGGCGCGGCAGTGGGCCACTTCGGTGCTGGCCGCCGCTCGCGCCGAGCTCGACCTGGCCGGCGCCGGAGCCTTCGCAGGAGACCATCAACACGACGCCCGCCAACGCGATGGCCACCAGACGACGAAGCCCCCGTGCACCCATGCTCGGCCCCCTAAGTCCGCCCGAAGACTAGGTGGCCCGCTAGGTCCTAGCGTCCGGCCAGTTCCGCGACGACTGGAGCGAGCACATCCGCGTGGGTGGCGCCGAAGACGAAGTAGGAGAAACCGATCTCCTCCCGTCGCCGCTGTATCTCCTCGGCGGCCGCCGCCGGGTCCTCCGGAAGTACCTCCAGCGAGTCCGCCGCGCGAAGCGCTGCAGGGTCGACGGTGGGAATCGCCAGGTGTGGCGCGACAGTGTCGCCGATCACCGCCACCTGCTGCGCGAGTTCGACGTCTCGGATGGCTCGGACGCGGAAGTCGCGCACCACCCGTGTGATCTCGTCCCGATCCTCGCCCGGCATCAATGCGAAGGCGACCGTGTCTGCGACCTCGGCCGCCACCGCCTGGTCATCTCTGGGCTCCTCTCGCACAGACGATGGTGCGGGCATCGCCCGGTTTCGGCTCCGCACGCAGGCCAGACGCCGCTGCCGACCGGGAGTCATCGGACCCTGGTCAAACTGGCAGCCAGCAGGTTCCTCCCCGAAGGGCAGAACTACCAGCCGCGACGTGATCACCAGATGGCGCCGGCAACCACCATGCACCCATCACCACGGTCCGACCCACCAGGCCATCCGAAACGGCTGCTGCCGAACCCGCGACCTGGACCTCATGGCGTGAGGCGCTAGAGGGGTTGACCCAGCCTCGCGAAAGTGGCGGTCAGCGGCCTCCGGGGATAAGGCCTCGGCACGCTGCACGTCCTTCCGGTGGCACCTCACGGCACCGCAGCTCAGATGTCACCGGATCACGCGGCAGTCCCACCGACGATGGCGTCACGCCAGGGACACCGGGTC
>DASRJN010000663.1:0-6805 GCA_035649455.1 Acidimicrobiales bacterium | reverse complement strand
CGACCAGGCCAAGATGCAGGAGCAGATGAACAAGGCGATGACCTCGCTGTCCGAGACGGTGGGCCAGGACGTGCCCACGCTCAACGAGGTCCGCGACAAGATCGAGGCCCGCTACGCCAAGGCCAAGGGCATGGCCGAGCTGACCGAGAGCTCGGTCGAGGCCCGCATGCTCGAGGTCGAGCAGGCCTCGATCAACAGCGAGGCCCAGGCCCGGCTGGCCCAGATCCGCTCCCAGCTCGGGCTCGCCCCGGCCGAGCAGGGCCAGATCAGCTCGGCGCCGGCCGACACCACCCCCACCGACGCCCCCGGCACGCCCACCACCGCGGGCGAGACGCCCGGCACGGGGGCCTGACTGGCCGACGAGGGTACGGTCGAGGCGGGCGAGGGGGTCGGCGTCGGCCCCCATCCCCGGCCCTGGCCGGACGACGATCGCCTCGACCCCGAGCTGCTGGCTCGCGGCGACCGGCGCAACGTGGTCGACCGGTACCGCTACTGGTCGGTCGAAGCCATCGTCGCCGACCTCGACGAGCGCCGGCACCCGTTCCACGTCGCGGTCGAGAACTGGCGCCACGACCTCAACATCGGGACCGTGGTCCGCAACGCCAACGCCTTCGGCGCGGCCGCGGTCCACATCGTGGGCCGGCGGCGCTGGAACCGGCGGGGCGCCATGGTCACCGAGCGCTACCAGCACGTGGTGCACCACGAGACCATCGAGGACCTCGTGGCGTGGGCTACGGCCGAGGGGCTGCCGCTGGTGGGGGTGGACAACCTGCCGGGCTCGGTGCCGTTGGAGACCACCACGCTCCCCCGCCGCTGCGTGCTGCTGTTCGGCCAGGAGGGCCCGGGCCTGTCCGACGCGGCCCGCAAGGCGGCGACCCTGGTGTGCTCGATCGCCATGTTCGGCTCCACCCGGTCCATCAACGCGGCCGTCGCCTCGGGCATCGCCATGCACGCCTGGGTCCGGCAGCATGCGCTGTAAGTAAGGTCCTAAGGTCACCGGATGATCTGGGACAGGTTCAGGCTCGACGGGCGCGCCGCCGTCGTGACCGGGGGTGGGCGGGGCATCGGAGCTGCCACCGCCGTGGCACTGGCCGAGGCGGGGGCCGACGTGGTCGTGTCGTCCCGCACCGCGTCCCAGCTGGCCGAGGTGGCCAAGCGCATCGAGGCCACGGGCCGCAGAGCCGTGGCGGTGGAGGCGGACCTGTCCGACCTGGACGCGGCGGCGGGACTGGCCACGGCTGCGGCCGACGCCTTCGGCCGCCTCGACATCGTGGTCAACAACGTGGGCGGGACCATGCCCCGGCCCTTCGCCCACACCTCGGCCCGCTTCCTGGAAGAGGCGTTCCACTTCAACGTCTCCACCGCCCATGCCCTCACCCGGGCCGCGCTCCCCCTGCTGCTGGCCGCGGGTGGGTCGGGCGCGGTGGTCAACATCTCCTCGGTCATGGGCCGGGTCAGCGGCCGGGGCTACCTGGCCTACGGCACGGCGAAGGCCGCGCTCTCGCACTACACCCGCCTGGCCGCCCGCGACCTGGCCCCGACGGTGCGGGTCAACGCCATCGCCGTGGGCTCGGTCGCGACCTCGGCCCTCGACATCCTGCTGAACGACGACGCCACCCGCACCACGATGGAGGCCAGCACCCCGCTGCGCCGCATCGGCGACCCCGACGACATCGCCGCCACCGTGCTGTTCCTGGCCTCCGACGCCGGCGCCTACCTCACCGGCAAGGTGATCGAGACCGACGGCGGCCTGGACCAGCCCAACCTCGACCTCGGCATCCCCGACCCGGAGGCCGACGCATAGGGCCTGTCCTAGAGCGTGTCGGTTGCGCCGGTGGTGAGGTGGTCCGCGAACCAGTCGAGCGCGCGGTGCCAGGCGTCCTCGGCCGAGGCCGGCTCGTACGACGAGTCGGTGTCGCGATTGAAGGCGTGGCCGGCGTTCGGGTAGCGGATCACCTCGGTGTCGACCTCGGCTCGGGCGGCGGCCGCGGCGAGCTGCTCGACCTGATCGCTGGGGATGCTGGGGTCCTGGTCGCCGTAGAGGCCCAGCCACGGGACGGTCAGCCCGGGGGCGGCCTCGGCCATCGGGGCGAACCCGAAGCGGCTCTCGAGGATGCCGCCGCCGTAGTAGCTGACCGCCGCGCCGATCTGTCGCCGGGTCGCCACCCCGAAGGCGATGGTGCCGCCGGCGCAGAAGCCGACGATGCCGGCGGCTTCGAGCGGGAAGCCGGCGTCCCCGATGTAGGCCAGGGCCGCGTCCACGTCGGTCAGGATGCTCTCGGACGTCAGCTTGCCGGTGTGCTCGAACGCGGTGCCGAAGTCGTCGGTGGCCACGATCGGATCTCCGGTGCGCCAGAACAGGTGGGGCGCCACCGCCAGCCAACCGGCGTGCGCCAGGCGCTGGCACACGTCCTCTATGTGGTCGCTCACCCCGAAGATCTCCTGGACGACCACCACGCCGCCGACGGCGATCGCCTCCGGGTGGTGGATGGACAGTGGCGTCTCGTCAGCCATGCCCGGACCGTACCGCAGCCGGCAGGAGCCCGATCACGACCAGCAGGACTCCCAGGTGGAACTGCAACATGGGCACCACCAGGTGCCGCGCCGTCTCCATGCCGTCGAGGTGCCAGGCCACGAGGCCGTGCGGGACGGCCAGTGCGGCCGTGACCGCCCCGGTCACCAGCGCCGGAGTGACCCGCCGCCGGCCGATGGCGTAGCCCACCGCCACCAGCGCCACCGCGCCGGCGAACCACGTGCGGTGCGCCAGCAGACGATCGACGAGCGGCACCCGGCGCTGCTGGGGAGAGGCGTAGAAGCTCCGGTCGCCGGCCGCGTTGTTGAACGTGCGCTCCGGGGTGCGGAAGGGCTCGTCCAGCACGTACCAGGGGTGGGTCACGATCCAGCGGGAGAACGTGGCGCGGCCGTCCTCGGCCAGCCAGGCGAACCACGGGCCGAGGTCGGAGTCCCCGTCGCGGATGAAGATCACCGGGGCCCGGCCCGCCTCCTCGACCGGCCGGCGGGCGTCGTCGCCCACGAACTCGCCGGCCTGGGGCATGCCGTGGTCCGCGAACCACCGCACGCGCTCGGGGTAGGGCAGGACCCGCACCTCCAGCACGTTCCGCAGCGGATACAGGTGGCGCTGTCCATGGCTGGACGCGGCGGTGGCCGCCAGCCCCAGCAGCAGCGCCCCCGCGGCCAGGGCGGCGACGGGCGTGCGCAGCGCCGGTCCCGCGTCCCCCCGGCGGCGGGCACGGCCGTACCGGACGGCCAGCATCCCTACCAGCACGGCGCCGCCCAGCAGCACCACCACCGCCGGGCTGTCCCGCACCATCAGCCACACCACCGTCACCGCCAGGAGGTTGACGACGGCCCACCGGGACGGTCCGGCCGCCACCTGGAGGCCCGCGGCCACGGTCAGGGCCAGGAGCGAGACGGCCAGGGACTCGGACAGGGCGGATTGGTCCCACATCACCACCGGGACGGTCAGCGAGAAGGCCAGGATCAGGCCGGCGGCGACGTACGGTCCGCGGCGCCCGCCCACCACGGCCCACACGGCGGCGGCGAGCGCGGACCAGCACAGCGCCGCCACCAGGCTCTGGAAGGCGATGAACAGGCGCAGGTCGCCGCCCACCAGCTTGAGCACGAGCGGCACGAGCGGCGGGCGCGACCCCACCCAGAGCTCCTGGCTCCACCAGGACGCCCGCGAGCTGGCCAGGAA
Source organism: Acidimicrobiales bacterium (assembly GCA_035649455.1). Lineage (GTDB taxonomy): Bacteria > Actinomycetota > Acidimicrobiia > Acidimicrobiales > VFJN01 > ZC4RG19. The sequence continues at coordinate 3,087 of DASRJN010000663.1, read as the reverse complement.
GTCGGCGGTGTCGTTCCAGCGTTGGGTGGGGGTGCCCAGGACCTGCCGCCCGCGGACCAACGCGCCGGCCAGCGCCGCGCCGGCGAACACCACCGCCGCCGAGGGCCGGCGCGTCGCCGGCGTGGTCGGCGCGGCCGCCGGGTCCTGGGTCGGCGCGGCCGGGTCGCTCACGCGCCGATTGTCGCTCAGGGCAACACCACCAGGTCGTCGCGGTGGACCACCTCGTGGGCTACGCCCTCGGGCAGCTCGGACGTGCGCAGCCCGGCCACCTCGCGCAGCCCGGCGGCGTCGAGGCGGCACAGGCCCTTGGCGAACACCACGCCGTCCGGTCCTGCGATCTCGACCGCGTCGTCGGCCTCGAAGCCGCCCTTGACCCCGGTGACGCCCGCGGGCAGCAGCGACACGCCCCGTTCCAGCAGCGCCCGCTTGGCGCCCTCGTCCACCAGGACGATGCCCATCGAGCCCACGGCGAAGGCGATCCACAGCTTGCGAGCGGGCAGGCGCCGGCTGCGGGGCACCACGACGGTCCCCACGCCGATCCGGCCGGACACGGCTTCCACCAGGACGTTCTCGCGGTCAGCCTGGGCGATGACGGCCCGCACGCCCGACCAGGCGGCGATCTTGGCCGCCGCCAGCTTGGACGCCATGCCCCCGCTGCCGCGGTCGCTGCCCACGCCCCCGGCGAGGCGCTCCAGGGTGTGGTCGACCTCCACGATCTCCTCGATGAGCGACGCCTGGGCGTCGGTACGGGGGTCGCCGGTGAGCAGGCCCGGCTGGTCGGTGAGCAGGACGAGCAGGTCGGCGCTGATCAGGTGGGCCACCAGCGCGGCCATGCGGTCGTTGTCCCCGAAGCGGATCTCGTCGTCGGCGATGGCGTCGTTCTCGTTGACCACCGGCACGACGCCCAGCTCGAGCAGGCGGGTGAGGGTGGACCGGGCGTGCAGGTACTGCTGGCGGACCATGAAGTCGAGCGGGGCCAGGAGCACCTGGCCGCCGATGAGCCCGCCTTCGGCCAGCGCCCGGTCGTAGACCCGCATGAGACGGCTCTGCCCCACCGCGGACGCGGCCTGGAGCGTCACCGCGTCGCGGGGCCGGGCGCCGGCCAGGCCCAGGGCGGGCAGGCCCGCGGCGATGGCCCCGCTGGTCACCATGACCACGCGGTGGCCGGCCTCGCGCAGCGTCACCACCTCGGCACAGAACTTGGCTATGGCCGACTCGTCGATCTCCCCGCTGTCGCTGGTGATGGACGATGACCCCACCTTGGCCACCACGATCACGGCGCGCCCTCTTCGTCCTCGTAGTCGAACACCAGCCCCCCGATGCGCACGCTGTCGCCCGGCCGAACTCCGGCCCGGGCCAGCGCCCGATCGATCCCCAGGCGCCGCAGCCGGCGGTGCGCCTCGGCCAGGGCATCGGCCCGGGTCAGGTCGGACAGGGCCACAGCCCGCGTCGCCTCCCGGCCCTCCACCACCCAGACAGCGCCCTCCCGCTCGACCCGGAAGCCTTCGCGCACCGGCCGGTGCACGACGAACTGCTCGGGCGGCGGCTGCTCCGCCCGGGCCGCGCTCACCGTCGCGGCCAACCGGCCCCGCAGCTCGGGGATGCCCTCGCCGGTCACGGCCGAGATGCGCAGGTCGAGCTCCACTCCCGCCGCCCCGTCAGCACCCGAGCCGCCCATCGCCGACATGTTCAGGTCGGCCCGGCTGCCCACCACCAACCGCGGGCGCCCGGCCAGCTCGGGGTCGTAGCTCTCCAGCTCTTCCAGCAGCACTGCCAGCTGCTCGGCGGGCGGGCGCTCGGCCACCGGAGCCAGGTCCAGCAACACGCACAGCACCCGCGCCCGCTCGATGTGGCGGAGGAAGCGGTGCCCCAGGCCCTTGCCTTCGCTGGCCCCCTCGATCAGCCCGGGCACATCGGCCACCACATACTCCACGCCGTCGTCCATACGCACGACGCCCAGATGCGGTTCGAGCGTGGTGAAGGGGTAGTCGGCCACGCGGGGCTTGGCCGCCGAGATGCGGCTGATCAGGGTGGACTTGCCCACGTTGGGGAACCCGACCAGCGCCACGTCGGCCAGCAGCTTGAGCTCCAGCCGCAGCCAGCGCTCCTCGCCCTCCTCGCCCTGCTCGGCGAAGGCGGGCGCCCGGCGGCGGTTGGACAGGAAGCGGGCGTTGCCCCGCCCGCCGCGGCCACCCTCGGCCGCCAGGTAGCGATCGCCCCCGCGCACCAGGTCGGCCAGCACCCGGCCGTCGTCGTGGTCGCGCACCACGGTGCCCTCGGGCACGGGGACCACCACGTCGGCGCCCGAAGTGCCGTGGCGGCGCTGGCCGGAGCCGTGGGTGCCGTTCCCGCCCCGGCGGAAGGGCTGGTCCTTGAACGCCAGCAGCGAGGCGACATTGTGGTCGGCGGCCAGCCACACGTCGCCGCCCTTGCCTCCGTCCCCCCCGTCCGGCCCCCCCTTGGCCACATGCGCTTCACGCCGGAAGGCGACGGCGCCCGCTCCGCCGTCGCCTGCCTTGGCGTGAAGGTTGCACTCGTCCACGAACTGGGCCACTACGAGCCGAGTATGACGGGGCGGTCCGCGTCATGCGAACCGGTAGCGGTCACGCCGGCGGCGGGAACCTCATGTCCACATCGCGGCTGCTGGCGGGCGCCTCGACCGTCTGAGGCACGCCGATGTCCCTGAAGCGCAGGGAGAGGCGGCTCACCTCCGGCGGCAGCAGTCGCGAGGTCCCGGTGTTTGGGTTGATCACGGTGTCTCGCCGATTCGCGGTCATCGTGAGGTCGATGCGACGCACCACGTCGTCCCGGTCGATCCACACGTCGAGGGCGGTCACGGTGGAGTCCGGCATGGTGGAATCGCCGAGCTTCAGGTCGGCGGCCGCGACGGCCTCGGGCGTCCGGGCGTGCAGGCGGGCGACGTCGACCCCGTCGACCGTGTCGTCTCCCACGAGCTCGAACCCCGCGTCGGGCGCCAGCACGGCCAGGAGCCCCCGTGGGTCGGAGACGAGGCTGGAGCCACGCACGGTCCCCGGGGTCACGTCGTGAAGCCAATCCGGCTCACCGGTGCCGCCGGGGTTCCAGAAG
>DASRJN010000662.1:0-14554 GCA_035649455.1 Acidimicrobiales bacterium | reverse complement strand
AGCAGGTCGCCGCCGCCCGCGGGGTGGACGTAGAGGTGGTCGGTCGAGGTGGTGCAGCCGCCCAACGCCAGCTCGGCCAGGCCGACCCAGGCCGACACGTAGGACGCCTCCTCGTCGAGCAGCGCCCAGCGGGGGTACAGCGTGGTGAGCCAGTCGAACAGCGAGCTGGCGGTGGCGGGCCGATAGGCCCGGGTGAGGTTCTGGTAGATGTGGTGGTGGGTGTTGATCAACCCCGGCGTGACCAGGCAGCCGTCGGCCCGCAGCACCCGCGTGGCCTGCGGGGGATCCGAGCCCGGCCCACCCACCGCGGTGACGAACCCGGCGTGGCACGCCACCCAGCCGCCCGCGATCTCCCGGCGATCACCGTCCATGGTGACGACCAGGTCGGCGCCCGCCACCACCAGGTCGGCAGGCTCGCTCACGGCCGTGCCACCTGCAGCGAGATCCGGGTGGCCCCGGCGGCCACCGCGGCCCGCAGGATCTGGTCGACCGCCGCCAGGACGGTCTCGTCGTCGCCCGCCACCGTGGTGCCGAACGGCCCGAAGTCCACGGCCAGGCCGGACCGCTCGGCCGCCTCGACCGCCGCTCGCACGTGCGGGCCCGGCTCGCCGGGGACGAACGGCTCGATGGTGAACTCGACGGTCAGCGCCATGCCCGTCACCTCTCTGCCGCGTTGAGGTAGTTGTAGACGGTGAAGCGGCTGACCCCCAGGACGTCGGCCAGCTCCTCCACCGACTTGCGGAGCTGGAACGCGCCCCGCTGGTCCAGCAGGCGGACCGCCCGCTGCTTGTCCTCCCGGGACAGCTCGGCCAGGGGTGCCCCCAGCTCGGCCTCGACCACCCCGATCATGCGGTCGAGGGTGCCGTGCACCCCGGGCAGCCGCAGGCCCCCCACCACCGCGCCCTCCCATTCGAGCGGGATGTCGCCGCTGGTCATCGCGGACGGCGGCACCAGATCGGCGCCCAGCGCCTCGGCGACCGGCTCCAGGGCGACGAGCAGGGGATGGCGGGACGGCACGGGGGAAATCTAGGACGATGGCCGGGTGCAGCGGGTGGCCATCATCGGGACCGGCGGGGCCGGCAAGTCCACGCTGGCCCGGCGGATGGGCGAGCGCCTGGGCATCGAGGTGATCCACCTCGACCAGCTGTTCTGGCATCCGGGCTGGGAGCCGACGCCGAGCGAGCGGTGGCGGGCCATCCAGACGCGCCTCGTGGCCGGCGACCGCTGGATCATGGACGGCAACTACGTCAACAGCATGTCCGTCCGGGTCGCCGCGGCCGACACCGTGGTCTTCGTCGACCTGCCCCGCCGGATCACGATCACCCGGGCCGTGCGGCGCTGGTGGCGGGACCGGGGCCGCGAGGTGCAGGCCTTCGGGTGCCCGGAACGGATCGACTGGGAGTTCCTCTGGTGGATGTGGCGCTTCCCGCGGGCCAGCCGACCCCGCGTCCTCGCCACCCTGGCCCAGCACGCCGGGGACGGGACCACGGTGGTCACGCTGCGCTCGCAGTCCGACGTGGACCGGTTCCTGGCTGGGCTGGGGTAGCGCTCGCCGGTCAGACGTAGCCGTGCCGGCCCAGCCAGCGCAGCGCGAACCAGCCCCACACCGGGGGCAGGTAGTAGGTGCACAGGCGATGGACCAGGGCGGCCGCCATCGCCGCGGCCTGAGGGACGCCCACCGCCACCAGGCCCGCGGTGAGGCCGGCCTCGGCCACGCCGATGGCGCCGGGGATGGGGACCAGCCCGCCGAGGAGGCTCACCCCGGTGTTGACCAGCAGCAGGTCGGCCAGCGAGGCGTCGCCCCCGAAGGCCTTCACCGAGGCGCCCAGGGTCAGGGCGTAGATGAGCTGGGTGGCGACGTTGGCCGCGAACAGGCGGGCCAGCCGCGACGGCGAGGTCGCCAGCGAGCGGATGTTGGACAGCGCGGCGTGGATGAACGGCCACACCCGGGCGCGCAGCCGGGGCAGGGCGATGGCCAGCACGCCGCCCAACGCCGCGCCGATCAGCAGCGCCAGCCCGATCCACAGGAGCACCTCGGCGTTGCCATCCCCGGCTGACCCGCTGTCGAGGTCGAAGTCGACGTTGGCCAGTGGGAACACGATGATCAGCACGACCGCCTGCACCACGAACCCGGCGAGCCCGTCGATCGACCCCTGGGTCAGCGCCACCGCCCCGGGCACGCCCTGGCGCTCCAGGTAGCGCATGGTGAGCGCGATCTTGCCGGCTGTGCTCGGCACCGTGAGGTTGATGAACTTCACCGCCGACTGCAGCACCGTGGTGGGGGCGAACGGCAGCGGCTGGCCGACGGCGGCCAGCGTGGCCGCGGCGTCGGTCGCCAGCGTGGTCTGGGCCAGGGCCAGGGCCAGCAGCACCCAGCCCCACACCGCCCCGGACAGCTCGTCGATGATGGTCGACAGCCCGATGTCGGCCAGCTGGCCGAGCAAAAGGTAGGCGGCGAACGCGGTGAGCAGGATCAGCACGACGTCGCGGCCCGAGACCCGGCGGACGGTGGCGATCTCGGGCAGCTCGCCTCCGGTCACCGCGATCACCTGCTCACGCAACCGGTCGACGTCGAGCTCGACGTCGTGGGCGTCGTCCCGCAGGCCCGGCGACAGCGCGGCACGCTGCAGGTAGGGCAACGCCCCGTACAGCGCTTCGTCGCCCATCGCGGTCCGGGCCGCGGCCAGCGCCCGGTCGGTCCCGACCAGCAGGGAGCACGACACCAGCAGCTCGGCCAGGTCGGTGCCGAGCACTGCGTCCTCGGCGTGGGTCCGGGCGCCGGCCAGGTCGGTGACCACCACGCCGGACGGCGCCACCACCAGCGAGCGGGCGTTCAGGCGGCCGTGACCGATGCGGGCGTCCCGTAGCGATCGGGCCGCGGCCCACACCTCGGCCAGCAGTGCGTCATCGACGTCGGCGGGCGCCAGGGTGGCGAGCGTGGGCGCGTCGGGCTCGGTGGTGACCAGCAGGGCGTCGCCGGTCCCGGCCGTGCCGGCCGCCTCCACTCCGGGGACGGGCACTCCGGCCCGGGCCGCGGCGAAAAGCATCAGGCCCTCGTGCTCGACCTGGCTCCGGCGGGTGATCGACGCTTCCGGCCCCGCGTCCCGGTACCACAGCATCCGCCACATCCGGGCCAGGAGCTGGGTGTCGCGGGCATCCCGGCCGTACACGGCGACGGCCAGCGGCGACCCGTCCCGGCGGGCCGCCCGGTAGCGGGCGACACCGCCCCGCTGCACCTCGTCCCGCCACACGTCGCGGGCGTCGATGCCCAGCTCGGCCAGGTCGGCGAGCACCCGGCGCTCGTGCGGGAAGCCGGCGGACGACCCGAACGCGAGGCGCACGCCGGCGCCCACGCCCACGCCGAGCGCGAGACCGCCGAGCACGTGCGAGGGGTAGGTGTCGTCCAGCACCGAAGTGGCCACCGCGGACAGGCCCAGGATGGTCAGCGCCGCGTAGCGGAACGGTCGCGTCAGGTCCGGCACCGCCACCAGCACGACCGCGGCCACGATGCCCAGCCGCAACGACGGGTAGGTCGAGCCGTCCCCGTGCCACAGCACCCCACCCCACGCCGGCCAGCGTCCGTCGACCGCATAGGTCACGAACGCGCCGATCCCCACGGGGAGCACCGCGGCCAGCAGCAGGTCGCGCACCAGCGCGCCCCGCCGGCCGGCGATGGCCGCCACCACGATCAGCACCACCAGGAGAGCCGAAGAGGTGTACGCCGCCGACCAGACGGGATCGAGCCAGCCCAGGAGGCGATCCAGGGCGTCGACGATGTCCTGCTCGGCGGCCGTCGCCTCGTCGGCCACCAGCGCCGCCAGCAGCACGCCGACGGCGGCCACGCCGAACAGCACGAAGTCGTCGACGCGACGGCGGCGCGGCTCGTCCCCCGCCGAGGCGAACAACGACCACGGCACCTTGACGAAGGCGAGCTCGGCCTCCTGCTCGGAGTCCGGGCGGTCGGCTACCCGGGCCATGGTGGGCCCGCCCCGCTCAGATCAATTCCAGCTCGCGGCCCCGAAGGACCGCGTCCCGGCGCCCGTCCACCCCGAGCTTGCGGTACACGGCCTTGAGGTGGGACTTGACGGTGTTGATGGACAGGTGGAGGCCGTCCGCGATCTCGGCGTTGGACATCAGCGTCGGAAGGTACTGCAACACCGCGGTCTCCCGGTCCGTGAGGGTCTCGACCGCATGCCCGGCCGGGACGCGGCGCATGTGGTCGAGCAGGTCGAGCGCCAGGCCGCGGCGGGCCACGCTGGACGTCTCCTGCTCCAGCAGCTCGACCAGGTCGGGGGAGTGCTCCAGCAGCGGCGCTCGCACGCCCGACGAGGCCACCAGGTCGAGCGCGGCCCGCAGGTGGCTCCGGGCCTCGTGGTGGCGGCCGGTGGCCGCGGCCACCACCGCCGCCAGCGTGCGGGCCTCGATGGCCGTGCGCACGTGCACGGACGCCAGGTTGTCCTGCAGGCAGTGGTGGAGGCCGGTGCGGGCCGCGTCCGGCGCGCCCCGGGCCAGGTCCTGGCGGGCCCGCACCACCGCCCGCTCGCAGGGGCCGCCCACGGCCACCAGGCGGCGCTGCGGGTCGACGATCTCCAGCGCGCCGGTAGCCACCAGGGCGAGCGCGGCCAGCGGGTGGCCGGCCGTGGCGCTGTCGAGCCAGGCCGTGGGGCCGCCGGCCCCGCCGAGGGTGGCCTGCAGGGCCCGGTGGACCGCGGCCAGCGGGTTGGTGGCCACCGGGGCGGTCGCGTCGGCCGCGGCCAGATGGGCGGCCGCGCTGCGCCGCTCGCCCCGCTGGGCGCAAGCGAGGGCCCGGGCGAGATGGGCGGCCCGCAGCGCGGTGGGGTGGACCTCGGCCGCGTCGAGGCCGAGCACCGCCGCGGCCCGGCGATCGGCGCCTTCGAGGTTGCCGCTCGCGGCCTCGAGGAGGCCCAGCACTGCGGCGGCCTCCAACGTCACCCACTCGTCGTCGCGGACGTCGGCGAGCGGCGCCAGGATGGCCACCGCCGCGTCGAAGTTGCCGTCGTCGAGGTGCAGCTCGGCGCCGCGCAGCCGTGCCAGCCGGCGGACCTGGGGCGCGTGCCCGTTCACCTCGGGCGAGGGCTCGCCCGCCGAGGCGAGGGCCTTGGCCGCCTCGCGGGCGCGGGCATCGGCGCCGAAGGCCCAGCCGTGGGCCAAGTCGACGATGCGGCGGTGGGCGGTTCGGGGCTGGTCGTCGCGGGCGTGCCGGAGCGAGCCCAGCAGCTCGTCGACCCGGGCGCGGTGGAGGTCGGCCTCGTCCTGGTCGCCCCGTGAGCACGCCCGCGCCGCGGCTACCAGCGCCAGGTCGGCCACGTCCGCCACCGCCAGCGGCGGTGTGCCCGCCAACGGGTCGGAGGCCAGCTCCGCGTCGTCCAGCGCCGCGGCGAGCCACCGGTCGCACACCAGGCGACCCACCAGCAGCCAGTCCCCGGCCAGCCGGGCGTGGGACTCGGCCTCGGTGGTGCCGCCGCGAGCGAGCAGCCACCGCGCGGCCCGGTGGTGCAGCTCGGGCACGAGCTCGGGGTTGCGGCTCCGCAGCCCGGCCCGCAGCAGCTCCGCGAACAGGGCGTGGTAGCGGTACCAGGCGCCGTCGGAGACGTCGGTGAAGAAGACGCCGCTGCGCTCCAGGTCCTCCAGGCGCGCCTGGGCGTCGTCGTCGTCGGCCAGCAGCGCCGCCAGGCCGGGGGTCAGGCGGTCGACCACGCTCGTGCGCAGCAGGAACTCCTGCGTGGGCCCGTCCTGGCGGTCGAGCACCTCCTCCAGCAGGTACTCGGCCACTGCGGCTTCCGTGGCGGTGGTGGACCGCACCAGCTCGTGACGGTCGTCGGCCGCGTCGAGGGCGCCGGCTGCCAGCCGCAGGCCCGCCACCCAGCCCTGCGTGCGCTGCCGTAAGGCGCGCACGTCTTCCTGGCGCAGCTCGATGCCGTACGCGTCGAACAGCTTGGAGGCCTCGTCCACCGTGAACTCGAGGTCGGCGTTGCGGATCTCGCCCAGCCGCCCGTCGAGCCGCAGCCGGCCGAGGGCCACGGGCGGATCGGCCCGGGCGCACAGCACGACCGACAGGGACGCGGGCGCGTGGTCGAGCACGTGGCGCAGCGCGGCGAGGGCGTCGGCGGACCGCAGCTCGTGCACGTCGTCGAGCACCAGCACCCAGCGACCGGCGGCCAGCGAGGCGAACGCCGCGTCGAGCACGGTGCTGCCCGGGCGCCGGCGGCGGGGCGGCGGTTCCGGCACGGCGGAGACCCGGGCCAGCGCGGTCACGATCGCCCGGGCCAGGCGGCCCGACTCGTTGTCACGGGCGTCGAGGCCCACCCACGCCGCGGGCCGGTCGGTCGACCGCAGCCACGAGGCGACGAGCGTGGTCTTGCCCGCGCCCGGTAGCCCCGAGACCAGCGTGATGTGGCGCCGGTGCTGGTCGTCGAGCAATATCTCGAGCCTGCCCCGGCTGACCAGTGACCACGGCAGAGCCGGCACGCTGTGCCGGGAGGGGAGAGGTCGGTGTTGAGGGTGCGTGGGGTGCGAGGACACTGGCAACCCCCTTCGCCCAAAAGGGTGAGGAACGTATCACCCCCATCATGACCCACGTCACAGCCGCGCTTCATCACCCACTCGGGGTGATGCGCGCAGGGTGAGCTCGTGCTGTGGTGGCTAGTCGGAGAACACCTCCCGCAGCTTGGCCTCCTCTTCGTCCGACAGGCTGCTCTGGATGAGCTCGGGGTCCTGTCCCTCGAAGGCCGCCGTCACGCGGTCGATCACCGCGTCGCTCGAGAGGACGAACAGGGCCGAGGTCCCCGGCGTGACCCGGCTGCGGACCGAGGTGATGAAGTCGTCGTCGATGCCGACGTCGGTCAGCGACCCGCCGATCGCGCCGGCGGCCGCGCCGACCGCCATGCCCAGCAGGGGAACGAAGAACAGCAGGCCGAACAGCAGGCCCCAGAAGGAGCCGCTGAGCGCGCCGGCGCCGGTCATGGAGGACAGCTGGCGGGTCTTGGGTCGCTTGGCGCCGCTCGGCCAGGACACGGTGGCGGCGTCGTGGATGACGATGAGGTCTTGCTTCCGGAGGTCGACGAGCGTGGCCTCGGCGGCGGCGGCGCCTTCCGGCGTGGAGAACTTCCAGACCGTGAGGGTGGCCAAGGGCGGCGTCTCCTGGCGGGTGGGTGGACCACCTCAGGATCCCGTCCGGCTCCTCCCCCATCCATCACCCCGATGGGGTGAAGGTCACTTCTCGACGGGGGTCAGCGCTTCGTCCGGAAGGGCCTCGCGGTCACGGCGACGCTTGCGGCTCAGGGCGTGGCGGGGCTTGGGGGAGGCACCGCCGTCCTCGACGGGGTCGACGCCGATGCGGCCCCGGCTCGCTCGCCGGGCCAGCACGTCCTCGCCCGTGCCGAGCACGAGTGCCGCCAGCGCCGTGGTGATGGGCACCGCCGCCACCAGTCCGATCGAGCCGACCACCATGCGCACGATCTCGACCACGATGAGATCGCCGACCACCAGCCGGCCGAGCGAGGGACCGCCCTGGGTGAACAGCAGCAGCAGCGGCAGCGAGACGCCCGCGTAGGCGAGGATCAGCGTGTTGACGGTCGAGGCCATGTGGTCGCGCCCCGCCTTGGTCGCCTCGCGGTACACCAGCCGGGGAGGCAGGCCCGGGTTGGCCCGCCGCAGCGCAGCGACGATGGAGACCTGGCTCATGGTGACGTCGTCGAGGGCGCCGAGCGCGCCGACGACGATGCCGGCCACCAGCAGGCCCCGCAGGTCCAGGGCGTCGGCGGCCAGGTCCAGGGCGCTGGTACGCCCGGCGCCGGCACCCGAGAGGTCGAGGGCGGCGGCAACCCCGAGGGCGAGGCCCGCGATCAGCGCCAGGCCGAGCAGTGTCCCGGCCAGCGCCACGGTGGTACCCGAGTTGAAGCCGTGGCTCAGGTAGAGGGCGGCGAAGGCCATGAGGGCGGTGGCCGCCAGCGTCACCGGCACGGCGGGGCTGTCGTGGACCAGCGCCGGCACCAGGAAGGCGATGAGCACGGCCGCGGCGACCGCCAGCCCGACCAGCGCCCGCGCCCCCTTCCCCCGCCCGAACACCAGCACCAGGACCACGAACCCACCCACGAGCCACCACAGCGGCTCGACCCGACGGACGTCCACGAAGGCGTAGCGGAACTCGGCCGGTGTCCCCTCGCTGACGTGGAGCACCACCTCGTCCCCGGCGGCGAGGTCGGGGACGTCGGTCTGGGTGGCCAGCACCTGGAACCGGACCACGTCACCCTCGTCCCCGCCCGAGGTCAGCCGGGCGGTGACCACGCGGCACGGCACCTCGTCGCCTTCGCCGGTGTCGCAGCTGTCTTCGTCGAGGCTGCGCACGGTCGCATCCACGAAGCTGGCGGACTGCGGGCCGAGCTCGGGTGCGTCGCCCCGGGGCCAGAAGGCGATGGTCCCGAGCACGGCAGCAGCACCGGCCAGCACCACGACGACGGTCAACCAGCGGGCCCGGCTACGGCTCGCGGCGATCATCTCCTGACCCTATGCCAGCCCAACCCCACCAGGCGATGATCCCCGCTCACTCGCGGCGGGTGACGACAACCCCACCGCCCGTGCCGTAGGCCGGGACGAACGACGCGAGCCAGGAGGCCTGATGGATTTGCAACGGAAGCTGATCGCGGAGCTGCTCGGCACGCTGTGGCTGGTGCTCGGGGGGTGCGGGAGCGCAGTCCTGGCGGCCAACTTCATGCCTGACACCAACCTGGGCATCGGGCTCGTCGGTGTCTCCCTCGCCTTCGGTCTCACGGTGGTGACCGGGGCCTACGCCCTGGGCCACATCTCCGGTGGCCACTTCAATCCGGCGGTCAGCCTCGGGGTGCTCGCCGCTCGGCGCATCAACGTGCGCGAGGCAGCCGCCTACGTCGGCGCCCAGGTCATCGGCGGGATCCTGGGCATGGCCATCCTCGTCGCCATCGCCACCGGGGTCGACGGCTTCAAGATCGGGACCGGCGAGGGCGAGAGCACCCTGGCCGCCAACGGCTGGGCGCAGCTGTCGCCGGGTGGCTACGACTTCGTGGCCGCCGTGGTGGTCGAGGTGGTGCTCACGTTCTTCTTCCTGCTGGTGATCCTGGGCGTGACCGGGCGGGAGGCGCCGATCGGGTTCGCGCCCCTGGCCATCGGGCTGTCGCTGACGTTGATCCACCTCATCAGCATCCCGGTCACCAACACCTCGGTGAACCCGGCCCGCTCCACCGCGCCGGCGGTGTTCGTGGGCGGCGACGTGCTGGAGCAGCTGTGGTTGTTCTGGCTGGCGCCCGTCGTGGGCGCGGTGCTGGCCGGCCTGCTACATCGCATGGTGATCGAGGAGCGGGCCGACACCATCGAGGGCCACGGCTAGGCCAGGCCGGCCCACGCCTCGACCCGGGACCGCAGCACCGGCAGGCTGACCGTCGCCGCGCCCAGCACGGTGTCGTGGAAGTCGGTGATGGCGAAGCCGGAGCCGAGCGCGGCCCGGGCCTCGGCCCGCAACCGCATGATCTCCCGCTGCCCCACCTTGTACGCCAGCGCCTGGCCGGGCATGCCGACGTAGCGGTCCACCTCGACCTCGATCTCCTCGCGGTCGACCGGGGCGTTGGCCACCATGAAGTCGACGGCCTGCCGGCGGGTCCAGCCCCGGGCGTGCAGCCCCGTGTCGACCACCAGCCGGCAGGCCCGCCACGAGTCGCTGGCCAGCATGCCCAGCCGGTCGAGGTCGCTCTCGTACAGCCCCATCTCGTCGGCCAGCCGCTCGGTGTAGAGCGCCCAGCCCTCCACGAAGGCGGTGTGGCCCCACGAAAGGCGACGGAAGGCGGGCAGTGACGTGCGCTCGGTGGCGATGGCCAATTGGAGGTGGTGGCCGGGGATCGACTCGTGGAAGCAGATCGAGGCGGTCTCCGCCCGGCCCCGCGACGTGGGCTCGCGCAGGTTGACGTGGTACTCGCCGGGCCGGCTGCCGTCGGGCGCGGGCGGCGTGTAGTACGCCGCGGCCACGTCTTCCTCCAGGTAGGCAGGCACGGGCGTGAGCACGCACGGCGCCTCGGGGACGATGCCGAACCACTCGCCCATCGCCGCGGTGGCGGCGTCGAGGCAGGCTCGGTTGTGGGCCAGGATCTCGTCCGCGTCGCGGTAGCGCAGGCTCCCGTCGCCGGACAGCCGGCCGAAGATGTCCGCGAGGTCCGTCGTGCCCCAGTACCGTCCGCCGATCTCCTGGTACTCGGCCGCCAGGGAGGCCACCTCGTCCAGGCCCACCTGGTGGAGGTCGTCGGCGGTGAGCGGCAGCCCGGTGTGGATCTGGACCAGCGCCGAGTACAGCTCGTCCCCGTCGGGCAAGTACACCAGGCCGGGCTGCTCGTCGTCCCGGGACCGGGGCAGCAGCTCGTCGCGCAGCACGTCCCGGTAGCGGGCGAACGCGGGGCGCAGCTCGCCGGCCACGATCCCGGTCAGCTCGGCCCGCCAGGCGTCGACCCCGTCCCAGCCCTCGGGCCCGGCCAGGTTCACGAACGGGTCGTCGGCCAGCGGCGAGGCCAGATAGCCCTCGACCTGGTTCAGGGAGCGGACGATGTTCAGCCGGGCCGGAGTGCGGCCCGCGGCCAGGCCCTGGCGCCAGCGCTCGGCCGCCTGGGCCAGCATGTCGCCGTAGTGCCGGGTGCGGACGAGGGCCATCGCCGCGTGCTCCGGCTCGGGGGCGTTGAGCTGGCCTGCGCTGATGAGCAGATCGGCGTGCACGCCTTCCATCTGGTCCCAGGTCATCTCGGCCAGCCGCAGGTCGATGCCGCGCACCGCGTCTTCCAGCTCGTGGAGCAGCAGGGCGCGGGTCACCGAGTCGGTCTCGTCCAGGGCGCCGTCGAGGGCCGCGGCCCGCGCTTCCAAGTCCGTCCACGTGGCCCGGCGGGCCTGTTCGGTCTCGACCGACAGGTCGTCCACCCGGTCGTCGTAGCGGTGGTCGCCCATGTAGGTGGCGAACAGTGGGCTGGCCTCCAGCTGGGCCTCCCAGTACTCCTCGGCCAGGCCGGGGATGGTGTCGTCGGTCATGACGAGCGCAGCACCTTGCCGGGATGGCGGCCGTCCACGTAGCCCAGGAACGGCGGGTAGACGTTGTAGCCGAGCAGCTCCTGCAGCCGTTCGGGCAGCTCGCGGACGACCTCGGGCGGCACCGCCACCAGCTGGGTCTCCTGCGGCCGCAACCACGACACCACGTACTCCAGGATCAGCCCGGGTCGGGGCCGGTCCGTGGTGTTGGCGCCGCCGCCGTGCCACAGCCCGCCGTGGTAGAGCAGCACCGATCCGGCGGGCATGGCGGCCTGGACCACCTCGCTCTCGTCGGGTTGCCGGTCCTCGGGCCAGCGGTGGCTGCCGGGGACGAGCCGCGTCGCGCCGTTGGCCTCGGTGAAGTCGCACAGCGCCCACATGCTGTTCATGACCACCGGGGGGTGCGGGCGCGGCAGCGGGTAGACCCCCTCGTCACGGTGCAGCACCTGGGCCTTCTCGCCCGGGCCGAGCTGCAGCGCCACCGGGGCGGAGAACTGGTAGTGCGGTCCCAGGGCGTGGTCGAGCGCGCCCAGCAGCAGCGGGTGGACGGCGATGTCGTCGAAGGCGCGGGTCTTCGCGAACACCGCGTAGATCCGCTGGGTGTGGAAGCCCTCGAAGGAGTTGCGGCCGGTCGGGGTGGTGGCGAACAGGCCCTCGAGCGCCGCCAGCCGCGCTGCCACGTCGTCGGGCGGCAGCAGGCCCTCGACCAGCGCGTAGCCGTGCTCGTCCAGCGAGGCCGCCACGTCGTCGCCGGTGGCGGTGGGCCCGAGGCGCTTGAGCGTCATCCCCTGGGACGGTAGCCGAGGTCCTCCCGACCCATGGGAGCGGTTGCTCGCCTGCGTAATGGCAATCCGGGTTCGCGCCGGACGGCCGTAGCCTCGGGCCCCATGACGCGCTCGGGGACGGAACCACAGCACGAGAGACCGCCGCTGGTGCGGCTGTGGCGCTACGCCCGCGGGCACCGGCGCACCGTGGTGGCCGCCATCGGCTTCAGCGTGGTCAACAAGCTGGCCGATGTCATGCCCGAGCTGCTGATCGGCGCCGCGGTCGACGTGGTGGTGCGGGGCAACGACTCGATCGTGGCGACGACCTTCGGGGTCGACGACAAGATGTCCCAGCTGCTCGTGCTGGCGGTGATCAACGTCGTCGTGTGGCTCATCGAGTCGGGCAGCGAGTACGTCTCGAACCTGCTGTGGCGCAACCTCGCCCAGACCATCGAGCACGAGGCGCGCATGGACGCCTACCGCCACGTCCAGCGCCTGGAGCTGGCCTGGTTCGAGGACCAGTCGACGGGCGGGCTGCTGGCCATCCTCAACGACGACGTCAACCAGCTCGAGCGGTTCCTGGACACGGGCGCCCAGGAGCTGATCCGCACGCTGGTCAACATCATCTTCGTCGGCGTCGTGTTCTTCGTCGCCTCGCCCGTGCTCGGGGTGGTGGCGTTCCTGCCCATCCCGATCATCGTGTGGGCCTCGGTCCGCTACCAGCGGCGGCTGGAGCCCCGCTACACCGAGGTGCGGGAGGCGGCCGGCGATCTGGGCGCGCTCCTGGCCAACAACGTGTCGGGCATCGCCACCATCCGCTCGTTCACGGCCGAGGAGCGGGAGACCGGCCGGGTGGAGGAGGCCAGCCAGGGCTACCGCGAGTCCAACGGGCGGGCGATCAAGCTGTCGTCCGCGTTCATCCCGCTGATCCGCATGGCGATCCTGGCCGCGTTCACCATCACGCTGGTGGTGGGCGGGCAGGCCGCGCTGAACGGCTCGCTCGACGTGGGCCTGTTCTCGGTCCTGGTGTACATGACCCAGCGCCTGCTGTGGCCGCTGACCCGGCTGGGCGAGACGTTCGACCTGTACCAGCGGGCCATGGCCTCCACCCGGCGCATCCTGGACCTGCTGGCCGTCGAGCCCACCATCGTCGACGGGCCCGGGGTGCTGCCCTCGCCGGTCAGCGGCGAAGTGTGCTTCGAGGGCGTGTCCTTCGCTTACGGCCCGCCCGACGCCCGCGGGTCCGCCGTGCTCGACGGGTTCGACCTCGAGGTGCCGGCGGGCGAGACCCACGCCATCGTGGGGGCCACCGGCGCGGGCAAGTCCACGGTGGTCAAGCTGCTGTTGCGGCTGTACGAGACCACCGCCGGCCGCATCTCGCTGGACGGCGTGGGGGTGCACGAGGTCCCGCTGGCCGAGCTGCGCCGGGCGGTGGGCTATGTGGGCCAGGACGTGTTCCTGTTCCAGGGCACGGTGCGGGAGAACCTCGCCTACGGCTGCCCGCACGCCACCGACGAGGAGCTGGAGCGGGCCGCCCGCCTGGCCGAGGCGCACGAGTTCATCTGCGACCTGCCTCAGGGCTACGACACCGTGGTGGGCGAGCGGGGCCAGAAGCTGTCGGGCGGCCAGCGCCAGCGCCTGTCCATCGCCCGGGCCATCCTCAAGGACCCGCCCCTGCTGGTGCTGGACGAGGCCACGTCCTCGGTCGACAACGAGACCGAGGCCGCCATCCAGCGCTCCCTGGAGCTGGTGGGCCGAGTCCGCACCGTGGTGGTCATCGCCCACCGCCTGTCGACGGTCCGCCACGCCGACCACATCCACGTCCTGGAGAAGGGCCGGGTGGTCGAGTCCGGCACCCACGACGCCCTCCTCGCCGAGCGCGGCCTCTACGCCGCCCTCTGGCGCATCCAGACCGGCGAGGTCCACGCCCTCCCCGCCGTGGAAAGCGCTTAGGCCGGCTGAAGGGGCGTCAGGTGCGACCGCACGTCGCGGGGCGCCCCGAAAACACCGGTTGGGCCGACATCGGCGGCTTGGAACGCGTCTCGTACGGCCGCGAGGCCTTGAGTGAGCGCCTCCCAGCCGACGGGGTCCGGGATGGTCACGACCACCGTGATCTCGACGTCGGTGCCGATCCGGGCGGTTCCGACCGAAGGCTCGAACGCCTGCTCATCGAGCCGGTCGACCACGCTCTCGATCAGATCCGTGATCTCGTCGTCGGTCAGCCGCCGGGTGCACCCCAGGGTCGCGACGACCTCGACGAGGAACATGACGCTCACCGTACCGGCCTCGAACAGGTGGCGATCATCCGAGCCGCCTTCTGTTTGAAATGAGCAGGGTTCGACGGGGTCTTGTGCAACGTCTCCTGATGAGCACCACACGAACACCGCATGATGAGGTAGCCGCGTCGCGTGACCCGCGCGACTCCCCACCCGTGAGCCGCAGCAAGGCGCACGGCTGCGTCACGGGTCATCAGATAGACGTTAGCATCCTAAAACCATAGCAATGGTCATGACAAAGACTTAAACTACAGATGAGTGAGCTTTCAAGCTCACGCCCCGGTCGCGAGCGCCTTCTCGCGGAGCTCGAGGTAGGTGGGGGTGGCGAGCAGGGGGGCCAGGTGGGGATGGGCGTCCTCCATGCGGCGGGTGCCGATGAGGTGGTAGCCGCGCCGTTCGTACCAGGCGCGGAGGAACTCCTTGCTCGGGTGCCGCCAGTCGCGGGGGACGAGCAGCTCCAGC
>DASRJN010000661.1:0-2192 GCA_035649455.1 Acidimicrobiales bacterium | reverse complement strand
GTTGCGGTCCCCGCGACCACGGCCGTGCGGGCTACGCCTCTCATGAGTCCGGGCATGGGTGCCTGTCCTTTCTGTCCGGTCTGTCCGGGTCGGCTCTCGGCTTATTCGGTGGCATCGAGCGACGCCGCGAGGGCGTCGAGCGGGACATAACCGGCCGCCACCACTTCGGCGCCGCCGCGGCGGAGGGCCTGGGTGAAGGGTGTGGCCCAGCGGTTCTCGAACAGCAGGATGGCGGCGGACGAGCCGGGCTCGACCACCGTTGCCGCGTCGGCGAGGTCGCTCTCGTCGAGCAGGCCCGAGGCCGCGCCCTCGAAGATCATCAGGTCCAGCTCACCGTCGCCGTCGAGGTCGGTCAGCTCGGCGGTGGTCAGCGTCCCGTCCTCGTCCCGCTTCACGAAGAGGAGGTCGAGGATCCGGATGAGGCCCTGGTCGACCAGGTCGACGAGGATCGGCAAGCCTTCACCCGTCATCTTGCTGCCCGGGAACTCGACGATCAGGTAGCTGACCGGTCCAATCGCCTCGACGTCGTCTGCCATGAGCGTGCCCCTTTCAGCGGTCCGCGGCCCGCAGTATTCCACAGCACCCCCGGAACGGCGAAGGCAGCGTTCCTGCCGACCGGTCAGGCGGGGAGGATGCGGATCCCGCCCGGCGGCAGGTCGCGCCACCAGCGGGCGAACCGGCCTCCGTAGGGCGCGGGGCCGCGGCCGGCCAGCAGCCCCAGGAGGCTCCGGGCCTCACGGGCGAGGCCGTCCCAGGTGTCGTCGGAGAGGGGATGGAAGGCGTGAGCCTCGATCCCCTCCTCGACCGGCCGCCACACCCCGGCGACGAAGCCGTCGACCAGCAGGGTGGGCAGCACGTCGCCGTTGCGCTGGATCACCCGCGGGCGGTACTCGGCGGGGATGATCCGGCTGCGGTCGGCGTAGGCGAGCAGGATGCTGTCCCACATGGCCATCAGCCTGGGCGGAGCCGGTGTGTCCCCGCCGGGGAGCGGCGCTCCCGGGACGTCGAACAGCTCGCGCCCGCCGGGCCCGGTCAGGGTGGTGAGCGTGCCCGCCATGGTCTGCAGCGCATCCCGCACGGTGCGCCGCCGGTGCAGGGCGAACTGGGCGAAGTCCTCCGCCGAGGCCGGGCCGAACCCTTCGAGGTAGCGGCGGATGAGGATCGGGAGCGAAGCGGCTCCCTCTTCGGCCGCGGGCGTCGCGGGCGCCGCCAGATACGACGGCCGCGGACCGAACGACCACGGCCCGCCGGTGGGGGCGTGGATCAGCGGCGCGAAGGTGCGCAGCGCCCACCACACGCCGCGCACGGGACCCGCGCGGTCGAGGCGCTCGCTCAGCATTGCCTCGACCTCGGAGTTGGTGCGCGGCGCGGACGCGAAGGCGACCACGTGCGGGACCAGCGCGTCGGCCTCGGCGATGGACAGGCCGGTCGCCTTGAACCGGCGGTCGAACAACCGCGAGTCCCTGAGCGTCGACCGCATGGCGTCGTGGAACACCGGATACTCCCGCGCATCCACCGCGTGCAGAGTGATGCGCATGAGCCCCGCCTTCACCACCGCCCCGCGGGCGAAGGCCGCGTCGAGGTCGGCGGGGTCGAAGGGATCCAGGCGGTTCCACAGCGCGATATAGGGCGACGCCGGCTCCTGGGCCTGGATGGCGACCACCCGGCGCACGGCCTCGAGCACCGGCAACGGCTCGCGCCGCAGCAGCAGTTGCCGGGCGAGCGTGGCCCGGTTGAGGTCCCGCAGCGTCAGCTCCACCGGCGCCTCAGCCTCGGGCGTGGTGGTCCACGACGCGGGTGAGCAGGTCGACCAGCTCGCGGCGGTCGGCCGGTGACAGCGGGGCCAGCAGCTCGTCCTGCGCCTGGTCGAGGATGCGGTCGAGCTTCTGGAGGTGGCGCCGACCGGCGGCCGTGAGGCTCACGACGTTGCGGCGGCGGTCCGTGGAGTCGGGGGAGCGCACCACCAGCCCCCGCTCGGCCAGCTCGTTGACGGCGGCCACCATGTCGCTGCGGTCGATGGTGGTGCGGCGGCTCAGGTCGGCCTGGCTGGCGGGACCACCCTCGTCGAGGGCCGCGAGCAGCACGTAGTGGTGGCGCCGGCCGTCGAGGGCCGCCAGGCCTTCCGCCACCAGCCGGTTGGCCGGGATGGCGGCCTGGTTGAGCAGCCAGCTCGGCTTGGCCCGCACTCGAAC
>DASRJN010000660.1:0-5621 GCA_035649455.1 Acidimicrobiales bacterium | reverse complement strand
GGGGGCAGTCTTGTCGTAGCGTGCATTCCCCTGCTGCCACGGCGGGCCCGGGAGCGTGCCGCACCGACCATGCGCCGCACGTTGGCTGGCGGCCGTGGCCTACCGGCATCGCTTCTGGCGGGGACCGATGCTGGCGCTCTTTGGCGTGTTTGTCGTCTTCGCGATCGTCCTCGCCATTTTGCCTTCGTCGGCGGCTCTGGCTCCATGCACGCCGATTTCGTCGCCCTCTGGCTCCTGGCCCTCACCTGGAACGCGTACTGGTTCCTGCTACGCCCCACCGTCCGGCTGGCGGTTCGTGGCGGCGTGCTCGCATGGGCGACACCACTGCGGTCTGGACGGGTGCCCCTGTGTCAGGTGCTGGGGCGACGACTCGAGCCCGCGCTACGGCGTCGACCCAGGCGTCACAGTCGACGCTTACGGAGGCTGCTTCGTGTCCCATTTCGGGCCGGATGTCTAATGGGTGGGGTACGACGGGGAGACGGCCGACACGATCGAGCTTCACGGCGAGGCCCGGGAGTCCGAAGGGCAGGTTGAGCTAAGTAAGGCATGGCGGCCCGGAAGCTCGTGGTCCTGCTCGAGTTCGCGAAGCATCTAGTCCTGAGATAGGCCCGGATCGCAATGTCAGGCCGCAGACTGCATGAGTGGACGAGCGGTACGAACCGAAGACGATCGACGTCGCCAAGGACGCGGGCGTGACAGTCACGTTCTTCGACGGGCACATCGCTCGTTTCGACCTGATGACCCTGCGGCTGGCCTGTCCCTGTGCCACCTGCCGCGGCCTTCGCGACCGCGGGGAGGCCGCGTGGCCGAGGCCCGGGAGCCCGATGCCGCTACGGATCGAGGACGCGAGCCTCCACGGGGCTTGGGGCCTGCGCATCGCCTGGAACGACGGGCACGCCACCGGCATCTTCCCCTTCGAGTCGCTGCGGCGCTGGGACGAGAGCGGCAGTGCGTTCGGGCCGGACTCCGGGCTGGGCGGAGCAACCGGCTGACCGGAATCCCATGCTCACCGTCCAGGGCCACGCCGAGAAGTGTCGAGCGGTTCTTGGCCGGGCCCTGACGTTCGTCGCACCTCGACGCATCCCTGGGTCCGGGTGGACAATCCTGAGACTGGGGCCATGGCGTTCGGTCGGCAGGCATGTCCGGCGGCGTCGGCGAGGCAGGTGCAGCAGCTGCTCGGCCTGCTCCAGGCCGCCGGCCACGACGGCTTCCGCGACGCCCGTGGCCTATGGGCTTCACCCAGCGCCAGGCCGCCGGCAAGTTCACCCGCGACGAGGCCGCGGCCTTATCGAGGTGCTAGAGGAGGCCGGCCGCGGCGGAGAGCCCGCCCCGTCACCAGGCCCATGCGGCTGACCCCCTGAGTAGACACTGCGCCGGATGTCGTCCGAGCAGCTCGCCGCCGAACTGCAGCGACGCGGCTGGGTGGTCGTCCAACCCTGAGCACGTTGCGCTCTGCAGGAGGAGCCAAGGAGGCGGCCGCAGACCCGGCGTTCCGGGGCAGGTGCAGGCCTTCGTCGGGAGCGTCGTTCAGGCACACTCTCCTGAACGCTGTCGGGAGGCCGGCCGACTCGTGTGCGGTGTCCTGGGGCAACAGCACAGAACGGCGCTACCGCTCACCGTCAACTCGCGCGTCGTTCGGCTTCGGTCCTGATGCGATCGAGCGACCCGCGGACTGTTGCCTCCCACTTGGTAGCGACCTGGTCAGCCCACCAGCGGCCCAGCCCCCAGAAGTCCGCACCGAGCTCGCCGGTGTACTCCAGTCGAGTGGCGCCCCGGTCCGGGTGGAGCGTGAACCGCTCGACCACATGAGGAACCGGGCCCCGCACCAACCGGAAATCGATCGTCTCGGGACGATCGAACCGGACCGTCTCGACCGTCGTGGTGACGATCCCCCCGCCAACCGGCGTCCGATGGGCGGCGAGCACCATGTCGCTGCCTCGTTCCAAGACCTCGATCTCGTCGGCGATTGCCCGCGGCGTCCGCCCCAGGTAAGGCGCGGCGATGACGTCGAACACCGTGTCGCGGGGTGCGGCCATGCCGACGGTGATCGGCCCCAGGGGCCGTAGCGTCCGCCCGACACCACTGTCGAGCGTGATCTGGCCGCCGGCCAAGAGCCGATAGCCCACACCCCCAACCACCGCGGCGTACACCAGGGTCCGGACTCCACGCACCAGGCCACTCTTGCACCCAGCCGGCGGTCGTCGCGTGGACTTGGTTCGGGCACGTGCCCGGTTGACGTCGGTCGTGGCCAGGATCGGCACGGCACGGCGCATCGACCCACGGGCGCGTCGTTCGGCAAGCCATCCGATGCAGCCACCGCATAGGACCACCTCGTGGTGACAGCCGAGATGGACCAGGTCGGCGGGGCTCCCGATGGCATCCAAATGAACCTTGCCAAGGGGCGCTCGGTCGTGAGCTGATCATCGATCCCCGCGCCAACTCACCAGCGTGCCCTCCCCCTCGGACGAGTGTCGGGGATCAGGGCTGGATGACGACCCAGCCGCGGCGTTGCAGCTCGGTTGCCAGCTGTTCGGCCGGCATTCGGCGCAGCACCTGCTCGGCGGCCGACACCTGGGGGTTTGGCGGCCGGGGTGCGGCGGGCTCACCCGACGAGTCGGTCTCCTGGAGTTGGGCGATGAACGCCGCCGCTTCGTCGCGCGTGAATTTGCCGGCCGCCTGGCGCTGGGTGAACCCCATCGGTCCGCGGGCGTCGCGAAAGTCGGTGTGCCCGGCGTCCTGCAGGAGCGTGAGGAGCTCCTGCACCTCGCGCCGCGACGCCGGCGGCCCTGCCTGCTGTCCGAATGCCATGCCCCCAGTCTTCCCGCCTGGCCACGCACTCCAGGGGATGGCCCCGGAGCCGGCGGTAGGGGTACCCGCCCGCCGGGTGGACTGGACACATCCAGCGAAGCATGAGAGCCGTAGGCGGAGTCCGTGTCGCGAGCGCTGGTCAGGACAGCTGCCGGTCGTGTTCGAGGAGGTGTGGGTTCAACCCTGCAGACTGGGCCGGTGAACGGTTGGCGGTCGGTTGATGCTCTTCATCGCTCGACGATGCATGGCGAGGCACCAGCCCACCGTGACCGGCTGCTGGCGTTCCCGCCGCTGGATCCGACGAACCGGCCGGCGCCGCTGAAGACATACACGGGCGTCGAGGCCATCTTGTTGCCGAGGGAGCTGCGGCAGTCGTCGTTGCCGGCCGTTGATGTGCTGTCGGGCCGCGACGTCGAGCCGGTTCGCCTTGACGACGGTCTGCTGGGCACGCTGCTGTTTCTTGCTGCGGGCATCACCCGGGTCGCGCGCACGGCCGACGGCGGTCCTGTCTGGTTCCGGTCATCGATGTCGGCGGGCAACCTCCATCCCGTCGAGGTGTACGTCGTGGGTGAGGATGTGCACCATTACCACCCCCTCGATCACGCCCTGGTTCGGCTGCGCCGAGGTGTGCACGTCTGTGACGAACCGACCCTGGCGCTCACCGGCATCCCGTTCCGTACTTGCTGGAAGTATGGGGAACGGGGTTGGCGGCACCTGTGGTGGGACGCTGGCGCACTGCTGGCCAACCTGTTGGCAGTCGCCGATGCCCATGGCGTTCCCGCCCGGGTCCTGGCCGGCTTCCCGGACGCGGCGGTGGCCGCGCTGGTCGGCATCGACGGCGTCGACGAGGTGCCCCTTGCCTTGGTCCGGTTCGGCAGCGGTGAGCTACGCCTCCCCTCACCTGATGCTCTCGAACCGGTCACAGCGCGTGCCGATCCGGTCGCCCGTCGCGTGCTGCGCTTCCCGCTCGTTGTGGAGGCTCACGCGGAGACCGCTCTCGACCCGGACTCAGTCGCCGGCTGGGAGCAGGCGGCCCTGGCGGTTTCAAGGCCGGCACCGGCCATGGTCGACCCTCCTCCCGACCCAGACCCCCACGACCGGGTCGAGAACGTCATCTTGCGCCGGGGCTCCACCCGGCTGTTCCGCCGCCGGCGGGCGCCGTCGCGGCTGCTGGAGTGGGGCCTGCCTGCGGCCGCTCGCGCCGTGCCCTTCGACGCTGCGCCCGCGGGCACGTTGCTCGAGCACCTCGTCAGCGTGCACGACGTCGCCGACGCCGAACCGGGTGGGTACCGCTACACCGCCGCCGCAGGGTTCGAGGGCCTCACCCGCAGCGACGATCCCCGCGGCGCCGGTAGCCACCTCTGCCTCGACCAGCCGTTGGGCGGTGACTCCGCGTACACGGTCTTCCACACAGCACTTCTCGATCCGCTCCTCGAGACGTTGGGCGGCCGCGGCTATCGGGCCGCCCAACTCGAGGCGGGCGTCGCTGCCGGACGACTGGCGCTCAACGCGGTCGCCGTTGGTGCCGGAGCGAGCGGGTTGACGTTCTACGACCGCGTCGTTTCCCGGTACTTCCACACTGAGGCGGCAGCGCTGCTCGCGACCGCTGTGGGGATCCCCCAGACCAGGCCCGCCCCGAGCGGGTCGCCCGGCCAGCCCGCTGAACTCCCGGGCTACGGTCGAGTCATGGCCCGCCTCGCCGCCGGGCTCGATCGCTCGTAGGCCCGCCGACGGCATTGCCCCGACGGCGACCGTGTCACTCCAAGGCGCGCAGCACCTTGGCAAGATCGTCGATCACCGCACGAAGATCACGCGAGTCATCGCACTCGTCCACGCGACCTCGCAGTTCCCGGCCGATGACCAGGACAAGCTCCCGGTAGGAGTTGGCTCGATCAGGATCGGTGTCGCGTAGCTCGCGGGCGACGACACCGAGGCGAACACGCTCATCGACGACGCCCTGGCGTCGACCCGGGCCCGCATCGTTGTTAGGACCCAGGGGAGGTCGGGTCAGGACGCGGCTGCCAGCGGCTGAGCGTGGTGTCGCGACGAGCGACATGGGACCGCTTCGGGAAAGTCCGCCTGCTCGGCGCCGACGATCCAACTGTGGCGTGGAGCGACGACCCGGTCACGCGGAGAGCACACTCGCGGCTTGGGCCAGCTTCTCAGCGCCGTCAGCCGTGAGCTGCTCGACGGTGCGGACGAAGTTCGGGTGCTCGAGTCCGGAGACGAGGAATGTCCACCGGTACGCCCGCCGCTGGTGGGCGCGGATCTCGTCTCGGTCCGGCTCGCTGAAAGTGCGGCCGGTGGCGAGCTGCAACGCGTCGATGTCGAGCTGGACCTGCTGAGCGAGCAGTCCGTCGACCGCGTTGCCCAACTCGAGCAGCCCGTCCACCGCCGCCTCGCGCTCCTCGGGTCCGAGGTCGCGTGCGACCTCGTCGATGAGCAGGCTGTCGAGCCTGGCATGTCGGGACTCGTCGATCCAGTGGAAGCGCAGGATGTCCCGGAACAGCTCGTCGAGCTCGGCCCGGTCACGGACGTGCTCGACGTAGTGGAGCTGGGTGAACCACTCGATCATGCTCGTCAGCAGCAACGCGGTCAGGGGCGGGGTGCCGAGGACGACGCCGGCGACCTGTTCGCGCCCCGGGACGAGGCCGCAGCTGGTGCCGAACCCGGCCTCGAACTGAGTGCAGGCGCGGCGCAGCATCTCCTGGTGCTTGACCTCCTCCTCGGCGAAGCGCAGGAGGGACCACAGGCGCGTCTCGTCGCCGTACACGTCGCCGCGGGCGTGGTCGACGACCATGGGCACGATGTAC
>DASRJN010000659.1:0-2853 GCA_035649455.1 Acidimicrobiales bacterium | reverse complement strand
CAACTGGAAGCAGGCCGTCCTGGCCGCCCGCGAGACCGACACCGTGTTCCTCAACCGCCACACCAAGCCGGCGCTGCGGGCCCTGCGGACCGAGCGGACCACCGCCCTGGAGTTCGACACCGAGTCCAACGCCATGGCGCTCTTCGGCCGAGCCATGGACCTCTACTTCGGGGGCGACATGGAAGCCGCGATCGCCCTGTCCGGCCAGGTCGCCGGACGCATCGACGGCATCGAGCCGGTGGCCGACATCATCGGCCGCACCGCCACCGACTGCCTCGCCATCCTGCACGACCTCGCGCAGCGCTACCCCGTGCATCCCTAGCCGCGGGCGCCTACGGCGCCCCTGCGGCCGATATGATCCGCAGCCTTCTCGGCCTGGGCGCCTATGACGAGGACGACTGCTCCTGAGTTCGGGCCATGATGCGGGGATGCGCATCGGGAGGGGATCCACGCGGCGGCTTGTGAGAATCGTGGCGCTGGCGGCGATCTACGCGGCGGCGGTCGCGTGCGTGACCGCCCTTCCCGGGGGCGGCGGTCCCGGGCACGGCGGCGGCGGCCGGGGGCTCTCGGATCCGACGCCTGTCGCCCCGATAGCCCATCAGGGTCGCTGGCTGACCGACGCCACGGGCCGGGTGCTGATGCTGCGGGGCATCAACTTCGTGCCCAAGGAGGCGCCGTACTACCCCTCCGCCGCCGGGTTCGGCGACGAGGACGCCGTGTGGCTGAAGGACCACGGGTTCGACGCCGTCCGCCTCGGGCTGACCGGGACCGGGATCATGCCCACCCCGGGTCGGATCGACGAGCAGTTCCTCGATCACCTGGCCGAGACGGTCGACGTGCTGGCGGAGCACCAGATCTACGTGCTGCTCGACCTGCACCAGGACGGGTGGGGCCCGCAGGCGGACGGCCAGCCGCTCGGGAGCGACGGCTTTCCCGAGTGGATGACCCTCACCGGCGGGGCCACCAACACCCACACCGGCTTCCCGCTGTACTACGTCACCAACCCGGCCATCCAGGCCGCGTTCCAGAGCCTGTGGG
Source organism: Acidimicrobiales bacterium (assembly GCA_035649455.1). Classification (GTDB taxonomy): domain Bacteria; phylum Actinomycetota; class Acidimicrobiia; order Acidimicrobiales; family VFJN01; genus ZC4RG19. The sequence goes on along the minus strand of DASRJN010000659.1, from coordinate 1,815 downwards.
ACGACGTGCCGGGTCCCGACGGCGTCCCGCTCCAGTCCTCGGTGGCCGCCATGTTCGGCGCGCTGGCCGAGCGGTTCGGGGCCAACCCCTGGGTGCTGGGCTACGACGTGTTCAACGAGCCGTGGCCCGGCGTCGAGTGGTCCTCGTGCATCACGCCGCCCGACGGCTGCCCGGCGCTCGACCGGGCGTCGCTCGACCCGCTGTACGCCCAGGTCACGCGGGCCGTGCGGGCGCACGATCCCGACGGGCTGGTGCTCGGCGAGCCGTTCGTGCTGTTCAACTTCGGGCTGGCGCCCACCGACGTCGGCCTGCCCGGCGGCGACCCTGCTGCCGGCATGAGCTTCCACATGTACACGGTCGACGCCGCGGCGGAGCCCCAGGTCGTCGGCCATGCGCTCGACTGGTCGGCGCGCACCGGCGGGGCACTCGTCGCCACCGAGTGGGGTGCCACGGCCGACCCCGCCGCGATCACCCGCCAGGCCGATGTCCTGGACCGGGCGATGATCCCCTGGATGTACTGGGCGTACGACGTCGGCGTCCGGGGCGGCACACCGACGCCGGGCGCCAGCCTCACACCCGCCGTCGTCCCGTCCGTGGTCCGCCCCCACCCGATCGCGGTGGCCGGCACGCCCACCGCGTTCAGCTACGACGCCACCGCCCGCGTGCTCGACGTGTCCTGGGACGCGACCCGGGCGTCGGGCCGCGGTCGCTTCCCCGCCCGCGCCGTGACGTCGATCAGCACACCCCCGATCACGTATCCCGACGGCTACACGGTCGTGGCCACGGGCGCACGGGTCACCTCCGCGCCCTGCGCCGCCGTCGTGACGCTCGTCCGCCAGCCGTCAGCCGTCTCGGCGTCGGTGCGGGTGACGCCGGGCGGCACCTGCCCATCGTGACCGCGGCGGCCGTCAAGCCTCCACGGGGGTGCGGGCCGTGGCCGGGACGTGGCGGACGTCGCTCCCGTCGAAGACCTTGGTCCAGGCCGCGAACTCCAGCGTGATCCCGTTCGGGTCCCTGAAGTAGATGGACCGGACGAAGACATCGCCACCGTCGGTGACGGGGTCGTAGTCCGGCTTGTGGCCACCGTCGCGCGATGTCGAGTGGTTGACCGTCTCGGTGACGGAGACACCCTTGGCGACCAGCTTCTCGCGGTACGCGTCGATGTGGTCGGGAGCGACGTCGAAGGCGATGTGGTTGGCAGTGCCGATGGCGGTCATCCCGCGGCGGTCCTGGCGGGTGACGCCCTTGCTGCCCTCGGGCGCGTCCGGGAACCAGAAGAAGGCGATGCCGTCGACGCCATTGCCCATTTCGAGGAAGAAGTGCTGCCCGCCACCTGGGTATTCGAGGGTCTTCACGAGCTTCATGCCGAGCTTGTCCTCGTACCACTCGATGGTCTCGGCCATGTCGCGGCAGACGAGGGCGAGGTGGTTGAAGCCCCGCAGCTCGAACTCGGTGTTCGTGAAAGTCCCGTTCGTGGCCATGCTCTGACCCCCCTCAGAGTGTCGCCTGATTGCACACCATCATGGCGGCAAAGGTCAAGATCTTTCACGAAATCCCCTGGCGCTTGCCAAGGAGGGATGTGATTTCGTATACAAGTCGCCGATGCCACGACTTCATGAGGTCCCCAAGGCCGACGCAGAGGCGCCGATCGTCAAGGCGATGTACAAGCGCCTGTTCGGGGACCGGGACCCCGTTGCCCAGCCCGGGACCGAGACCGGCACGCCCGGCGACTGGTGGACGGTGTTCGCCAACTCCCCCGACGTGATGGACCACGCATGTCGCGGCTTCGCGCTCTATGCGGGCCCGGACCGCAAG
>DASRJN010000658.1:0-8264 GCA_035649455.1 Acidimicrobiales bacterium | reverse complement strand
GCTGGCGGCCGAGCGGGGCTGGAAGGTCGACCGGGGGCCGACACCTCCGCTGGTCCGGCGCCTGGCCGGAACCACCATCCCCGGTGTCCGCTTCACCGAGCGGATGGCGGGCTGGGTCGGCGCCGCGGCCGACGGCGGCAGTGAGGATGCCGCCCGAGCCGGGGCCGCGCGGGGCCGGGCCGACGGCACGCTGTGCGAGTTCGTGCTGACCATCGAGATCGACGACCTGCCCGCGCTGCTCGCTGATCCCTCCACGCCCGGCCGGCTTAGCGGCACGGTCATCGCCCCGGTGCTGTCACCCCACCGGCTGCGGGTGGCGGACGGGACCTTCCGCCTGGTGCAGGAGGACCCCACCCACGTCGACACCTGGAACATGCGCTACCTCCTCGACCTGGTCGCCGAGGACGGGCGGCGCTTCGCCTTCGAGGGCCACAAGGTCCTGAACGACCGATCGTTCGCCCTCGACGCCTGGACCGACACCACCACCCTGTACGTGACCATCCGTGAGGGCGGGCCCGAGGGCGGCGTGGTGGCGGCCGGGGTGCTGCGCATCGCCCCCGGCGACTTCGCTCGCCAGCTCACCACCATGCGGATCACCGGGGTCGAGGGTGCGCTGGACCAGGCCCACTGGCTGGCCCGGTTCGGGCGCACCTTCGCCCGCTCCCTGCTCAAGGTGTACGGCGGGCCGCTCCGCGACGTTGGCCGGTTCCCGGCCGAGCCCCGCGAGCCGGTCCCGCTGGAGGGTGCCGGGCACCGCAAGCTGCGGCTGCCCACGCCCGAGCCGCGCTGGTGCGACGGCGCCGGGACCTGGCATGAGGGCAACGCGCTGGGCGACGACGCCTGCCTGCGCCTGGTCCGCTACGAGGGAGGGCGGCGGGGGCCGGTCCTGCTGGCCGCGGGCTTCGGCATGACGGCCACGTCGTTCATCATCGACACGGTCGAGACCAACCTGGCGGAGCACCTGGTGGAGGCGGGCTACGACGTCTGGCTGTTCGACTGCCGGGCCAGCATCGACCTGCCCTCGGCCTGGACGTCGTTCACGATCGACGACATCGCCCGCACGGACTGGCCCGCGGCCGTGGCCGAGGTGCGGCGGGTCACCGGGGCACCCAGCGTCCAGGCGCTCGGCCACTGCGTGGGCTCGGCCTCCTTGCTGATGGCGCTGGCGAGCGGGATGACGGGCGTGCGCTCGGCGGTGGCCATGCAGTTCCCGCTGCACCCGGGCACGTCGTACCTCAACCAGACCAAGGCCGCGCTCAAGGTGAACCGGGTGCTCGGCTGGGTCGGAGCCCGCCGGGTGTCACCGCTGCGGGGCATCAACCTGCCCAACACCGCGCTGGACCTGGCGCTGCGGGCGGTGCCCATGCCCAGGTCCGAGCGCTGCGACAAGGCGCTCTGTAGGTGGATCAACGCCATCTACGGCTGCACCCACACCCACGATCAGCTCGACGACGCCACCCACGACCATCTCGATGACATGTTCGGCGTGGGCAACCTCACCTCGCTCGGCCACCTGGCGACGATCATGCAGCGGCGGCTGGTGGTCGACGCCCAGGGCGAGCCGGTGTACACGGCTCACCCCGAGCGCCTGCGGCTGCCGATCCTGCTGGTCCAGGGCGAGCAGAACTACATCTTCCACCCCGAGGGCACCATGCGGACGCTGCGCTGGCTCCAGTCCCAGAACGAGCCCACGCTGTACAAGCGCCTGCTGCTACCGGGCTACGCGCACCTCGACGCGCTCATCGGCCGGTCGGCGGCCCACGACGTCTTCCCCCAGCTCAGCGAGCACCTCGACCGCTTCAACCACTGAGGCGGGCGTGGGGGGCGGGGAGCGAGAGCATGGCCAGCTCCGCGGCCAGGGCGGCGGCCTCGGCGTGGAGCGAGGCGGAGCGGGCGGCGTCGCCGGGACCGTCGCGTTCGGCCCGGACGTTGGCGGCCCACGCGGCTGACAGGGCTATCCACGGGTGGGCTTCGATGGTGTGGTGGCGGTCGAGGGCGGCGTCCAGATGCTCGACCGCCTCGTCGGGGTTGCCCAGGACGGCAGCCAGCGTGCCCAGGTGGTGGTCGACCGCGCCCAGGTAGGCGACGTAGCCCATCACGCAGTTGCGGCCGCTGTAGGGGGCCAGGGCGTCGTAGGCGGCCTGGGCCCAGGCGGCGTCGCCGGCGGATGAGGCGGCCACGGAGACGCCCACCACCGCCATCAGCCAGTTGTAGCTGGCGTCGACGGTCGCCAGCTCGGTCACGTCCCGGGAGCGCAGGTTGCGGGCCAGCGACTCGCGGTGACCGACCCCGGCCAGGGCCCACACGTGCATGGCCCAGAACGGGAGCTCGGCCGGGCTGAGCTGGCCTTCCCCTTCGACCTCGGGCGTGGCGCCGGCCAGCGTGCCCTGCAGCCAGCGGTGGACGAAGGTCTGGCCTGCGTGGATGTTGCCGGCCTGCGAGTGCCCGGCCACCTCCAGCCGCGCCCGCAGCTCGCCGGCCCAGGTCTCGGCCTCGTCGAAGCGACCCTCCAGGCCCGCCCACATGATCCGCCACATGGCCGCCAGCCGCAGGTGGTCGGGGTGGCGGACGGTGGCGGCCAGCCGGGCGAAGCGATCGGCCAGGTCCCGGGCCGCGTCGTGCGCGCCGAGGGCGAACAGGGGATGGATGCGAGCGCGGGCGCCCTGGAGCACCAGGTCCTGGTCACCGGTCTGCTCGCCGATGCGCATGACCTCGACCCCGATGTCCAGGTGCTCGTCCAGGTCGTCCGGGCCGTCGAGGGCCAGCACCCGGGAGCACAGCACCGACGCCAGCACCACCGGGGCGTCCAGCCGGCGGGCCATGGCCTCCGCCTCGTCGGCCAGCGCCTCGCGCTCGGCGTGGGGCGCGTCGCCATGGCGGATGTGCGCCAGGCGGGCGAGCGCCAGCGCTCGGGCGCGGCTGTCGTGGGCGGGCAGGCGGTCGAGGACCTGCTCCAGCAGCTCCCGGGCCCGGGGGTTGGACGGGGGCGCGGCCGGCAGGCGGCCGCCGTAGCCCAGGGCGGCCCGGGTGAACACGTCGATGCGGTCGAGGTCGCGGGCCAGCTCCGCGGCCTCGAGGTGGCGGCGGTCGCGGGCGGTGAACTCACCGGCCCGGTCGTGGGCGTCGGCCAGGTCCAGCCGCAGCTCGCAGGCCAGCTCGCGGGCAGCAGTGCCCCCGTCCCCATGGTCGTCGTGCACATCGACGGCCCGGCTGAGGAACCACACCGCGCCCTCGAACGCGGTCTCGATCCGGGCCTGGTCGGCCGCGGCCCGCGCCCAGCGCACGGCCAGGGGCGCGGTGTCGGCGTCGGCAGCCTGCAGGTAGTGGTGGGCGATCTCGGCGGCGGTCTTGCCGTCCTGCGCCGCCAGCGCCTCGGCGATGCGGCGGTGGAGGTCGGCGGCCTGGTCGGGCCCGACGTGATCCTGCAGCGTCCGCCGCACGACCGCGTGGGTGAAGGCGGCGTGGCGGCCGTCGCCCACCTCCCGCACCACCCCGGCGCGGGCGGCGTCGTCGACGCGGTGGCGCAGGTCGAGCTCGCGCACGCCGAGCGCGGCGGCCAGCACGTCCAGCGGGAACTCCTCGCCGATGAGCGAGGCCGCGGCCAGGGCGTCCTCCACGGCCGGGGACAGCCCCGACAGCCGCCACCGGACGACGTCGTGGACCCGCTCGGGCAGGCGGTCCCGGGCCGCCTGCAGGGCCGCAGCCGGGTCGGCCGGGTCGAGGCCCCGCAGGATCTCGTGCAGGAACAGCGGATTGCCGGCCGTCTCGCGGGCCAGCCAGGCCGTCACCTCGGCCTCGTCCTCGGCCACCGGGCGGCCCAGCGCCTGGCCCACCAGCTGGCGGACGTCAGCCGGTTCGAGGCCGGTCACGTTGATCCGTTCCGGCTCTCCGGCGTCCAGCGACCCGACCCGGTGCAGCGGGCCGGTGCCCTCGACGTCGCCGTCGCGCATGGTCACCACGACCAGCAACGGACCCTCCGGCGGCGAGTCCAGCACGTGGCGCAGCAGCAGCAGGGACGAGCGCTCGGCCCACTGGAGGTCGTCGAGCACCAGCAGGACCGGCCGGCGGGCGGCGATGGCACCGAGCCAGTCCCGCACCGCGTCGAACAGCCGCAGGCGCTCGGCGTCGGGGTCGTCGGCCCGCGGCGGACGCACGCCACCGATGCGCGCGCCGATGTCGGGCAGCAGGCGGGCCAGCTCGTCCGCGTGCTCGGCCACGTCGGCCCGCAGCACCGGCCGGGGACAGTCGGCGGCGTAGGTGCCGAGTGCCTCCCGCAGGGCCTGGTACGGGGCGAGGCCCTCCTCGTCCCAGCGGCCGTAGAGGACCGTGCCGCCGCCGGCGTGCACCCGCAACGCCAGCTCGGCCGCCACCGTCGTCTTGCCGATCCCCGGGTCGCCCGCCACCACCACGACGCGGTGCCGGCCGGCCAGGGCCCCGTCCCACGCCGCCTCCAGCCGGGCCACGGGCTCGTCCCGGCCCACGACCAGGCGGGCCGCGGCCCGGCGCGCCCAGCCCAGGTTGGAGGTGTCGGCGGCCGCGCCTCCCGCCCGGTCGCCCGCCGACCAGCGCAGCTCGTAGACCCGTTCGGCCACTGGCCCGGCGAGGGGGGCGGTACCCCGGTCGACCAGGTCCGCGCCGGGAGGCAGGGCGTGGGTGACCATGACCGCGGCGGACGCGGCCAGCAGCGCCACGGCGTCGTCGCCGGGCTCGGCGTCGAGGCGCGCCAGGGCGTCGGCCCGCCGGCGGGCGACCTCGACCTCGCCGGTGGCGAGCGCCATGCGGGGCCGCCCGGTGGTGCCCAGGGCCGCCGCCACCCGCACCGCGGCGAGGGCGGCGTCGGCGGCTACGTGGAACGCGGCCACGAGCGGCCCGGGGAGGTCATCGCCGGCCACCACCGCGCCGCCCGCCTCCTCCACCAGGGCGCGCGCCCTCGGCGTGTCGCCGGGGGTGCTGTCGATGCGCAGGACCGTCTGGACCTCGGGCACTGCTCCTCGGGTGGTCACATGAGCGAGGGAACCAGGACCTCGATGAGGCTGGGGCCCTCCATGGCCAGGGCCCGGCCGAGCTGGTCGGACAGCTCCTCGCCGGTGGTGGCCCGGGTGGCGGGCACGCCCAGGCCGGTGGCCAGGGCGACGAAGTCCATGTCGGGGCGGGACAGGTCGAGCAGGTCCTTGGCCTTGGGCCCGCCCGCCGTGGCGCCCACGCGGTCGAGCTCCATGTTGAGCACCGCGTACGAGCGGTTGTTGAACACGATGGTGACCACGTCGAGGCCCTCGCGGGCCTGGGTCCATAGCGACTGGATCGTGTAGAGGGCGCTGCCGTCGGCCTCGAGGTTGATGACCTGGCGGTCGGGGCAGGCCACCGCCGCGCCGGTCGCCACCGGCATGCCCTGGCCGATGGCCCCGCCGGTCAGGCACAGCCAGTCGTGGCGGGCCGCGCCCGCGGTGAGGCCCGGGGTGAACAGGCTCGACGTGTTGCCCTCGTCCGACACGACGGCGGCTTCCGGCATGAGGGCGGCGACGGCTTGGGCCACGGTCTGGGCGGTGAGCTCGCCGGTGGGCAGGTCGGGCCGGGCTGCGGGCTGGCGGGTGGCGCCGTCGGCCGGGGCGCCGAGCACCTCGGCCAGGGCCTCCAGCGCGCCGGGGGCGTCCGTGTCCCCGCCGGCCAGCACATGCACCTCGCAGCCGTCGGGGACCAGGTAGCTGGCCTTGCCCGGGTAGGCGAAGAAGCTGACCGGCGCCTTGGCGTCGACCAGCACCAGGTGGCGCAGGCCGTCCAGCTGGTGGGCCGCGAACTCGGCCAGGTAGGCGAGCCGGTCGACGCCGGGGATGCCCACGCCCCGCTCCAGCCGGGTCGGGAAGGTCTCGGCCAGCACGCGGGCGCCGGTGGCGTTGGCCACCCGGCTGGCGGCCACCAGGCCCGCCTCGCGCAGCGCGCTGCCGCCGAGGAACAGCCCGCAGGGCTCGCCGGAGCGCAGGGCCTTGGCCACCGCGTCGACCGTGTCGGAGTCGGCCGGGGTGCGGTCACGGGCGGGGAGCGGATCGGCGGCCACGCCGCCCGGCGACCAGCTCACGTCGGCCGGCAGCACCAGCGTGGCCACCTGGCCGGGCGGTCCCTGGGCTGCGGCCACGGCCTCGGCCGCATCCCGGCCGATCTCGGCCGGGCTCTGCGTCCAGCGCACCCAGCCGGGCGAAACGTTGCGGGCCACGGTCTCGATGTCCGACTCGAGCTGGGCGTCGTACTGCTTGTGGTATGTGGCGTGGTCGCCGACGATGTTGACCACCGGCGTGCGGGCCTTGCGGGCGTTGTGCAGGTTGGCGAGCCCGTTGCCCAGGCCGGGTCCCAGGTGGAGCAGCGTGGCGGCGGGCTTGCCGGCCATGCGGGCGTAGCCGTCCGCCGCCCCGGTGGCGACGCCCTCGAACAGGGCCAGCACGCCCCGCATCTCGGGCACCGAGTCGAGGGCGGCCACGAAGTGCATCTCCGAAGTGCCGGGGTTGCTGAAGCAGGTGTCGACGCCGCAGGCGAGCAAGGTTCGGATGAGTGCCTGGGCACCGTTGGTCTCGGTCATGTCCGTGCGGGCTCCGCGGGGTCGAGGATGGTGCCGGGGTTGAGGATGCCGTGGGGATCGAACGCGGCCTTGATGCGGCGCATGAGGTCGATCTTGGCCGGGTCCTCCAGCTCCAGGAAGTAGCCGGCCTTCTCGGTGCCGAGGCCGTGCTCGCCGGAGATGGCGCCGCCCAGCGCCATGCCCGCCTTCAGCAGCGCGTGCAGGATGCGGGCCCGGACCTCCGGGTCCTTCTGGAACACGGCCATGTGGACGTTGCCGTCGCCGGCGTGGCCGCAGCCCGCGATCCAGGCCCGGTGCTCGGACGCGATCTCGCCGACCCGGGCCATGTAGGCGGGCACCGCGGCCCGGGGCACGACCACGTCGATGATGTCGTCGGCCCCGTTGGCCTTGGCCACCCAGAACGCCTTCTCCCGAGCATCGATGAGGCCGGCAGCCGCGCCGGGCGGCAGGTGGTAGACGTCGATGGCCCCGAGCTCGTGGAGCATCTCCGAGACGGTGTGGGCGTCCTCGTCCAGGCGGTCGGCGTGGGTGTTCTCCAGCGCCACCACCAGATAGGCCAGTGCCGACTCCTTGACCTCCGCGGGGATGCCCAGGTCGAGGCCGACGAACTGGGTGGCGGCCGCCATGGTCAGCATGTCGATGTACTCGAGCATGAGCGGGCCGACGCCGCTGCGGACGAGGGCGGGCACCGCGCTGGTCACCTGGTCCAGCGTGGTGAACGGCGCCAGCACGGTGGTCTGGTGGGCGGGCCGGGGATACACCTTGAGCAGCGCCCGGGTGACGAGCGCAAGCGTGCCCTCGGAGCCGATGATCAGCTGGGTGAGGTCATAGCCGGTCGAGGACTTCACGACCTTGCCCCCGCAGCGGATGACCTCGCCCGAGGCAAGCACCGCCTCCACCCCCAGCACATGGTGGCGGGTGACGCCGTACTTGACGGCCCGCATGCCCCCGGCGTTGGTGCCCACGTTGCCGCCCAGGCTGGAGCTGTACTCGCCGGGGAACACGGGGTAGACGAGCCCGAGGGGCGCCAGCTCGGCGTCGAGCTGGTCCAGGCGCACGCCGGGCTCGACGGTCACGATGAAGTTCTCGCTGTCGATCTCCACGATGGCGTTCATGCGCTCGAACGACACGACGATCCCGCCCTCCGCGGGGATGCACGCCCCCGACAGGCCGGTCCCCGACCCCCGGGCGGTGACAGGCACCCCGAAACGGTCGGCCACCCGCAGCACGGCGGCCACATGGTCGGTGGTGCCCGGCATGACCACAGCGACGGGCTTGACGGGCGTAGCGGTCAGGGCTTCGTCGTGGGTGTAGTCCTCGCTGACCGCGTCTCCGGCCAGGACCCGGTCCGCGCCGACGGCGGCGACCAGCTCACCGACCAGGTCGACACCGTCACCCGTCATGCTCATCCCCTCCCGACCACGTGGTGCCCCGCGGAGCGACCCTAGCGGGGTTACACCCGAGTCGCGAGGGTCACAATGAGGGCATGACAAGACTCACGCACGACGAGACCGAGGCCCGGCTGGAGGAGGTCCCCGGGTGGGGGATCGCCGATGGGGCCCTCCACCGGGAGATCGAGCTCCGCAACTTCGTCGAAGCGTTCGGGTTCATGACCATGGTGGCCATCGAGGCCGAAAAGCTGAACCACCACCCCGACTGGTCCAACTCGTGGAACAAGGTGGTGATCGACATAGCG
>DASRJN010000657.1:0-3575 GCA_035649455.1 Acidimicrobiales bacterium | reverse complement strand
ACACGACGTGGGCGCGACCGAACGCGAGGTCCTTGCTGTGCACCCGGTCCGGGTGCTTGTGCAGCAGGAACCCCAGGTCGGTGGCCGGCTCGTGGGTCGTGGTGAGGGTGAGCAGCATCGGGGCCCCGATCTTTGACCATCCCGCCCCGCTCCGCCCCGCGGTTTCGGCTCAGCCCTGGGCCGCGGTGGTGATGCGGCGGAGGCGCAGGCCACCGACCGCGACCAGCGCCACGGTCATGGCGACCAGGACCGCCAGGTCGGTGGTGACGTGGGCGAGGCCGTCGCCGTCGACGCCGACGTCGCGCAGTGCTTCCAGCGCCCAGGCGTGCGGGGTCAAGTGGGCAGCCCGCGCCAGCCCGGGGCCGACGATCTCGAGTGGCCAGAGGCAACCGCCCAGCATGGCGAGGACGAAGGCGATCGGCCCGGCCACGGTGGCGCCCATCTCCGGGCTGGGCAGCACGGTGGACAGCGCCACGGAGAGTGAGGCCGCCGCGGCGGCGAGCAGGGCGACGACCAGCAGGAACGCGGGCCAGTCCGCCCAAGTGAGGCCGAACAGCAGCCAGCCGGTACCCAGCAGCAGGCCGGCCTGCACGAGCGCGTAGGACATCATCGCCAGCCCGTAGCCGGCGGCGATGGCGCCGATGGACGCGGGCGTGGTGCGAGCCCGGGCCAGGATGCCGAGCTGGCGCAGGTCCGCCAGCGCGCCCGCGCCGCCCACCGTGTTCAAGAACACGAACAGCACCAGCGTGCCCGACATGGCCCACGCGATGTTCAGGCGCCGCAGCTCGGCACTGCTGTTGCCGCGTTCGGGACCGGCGAGGCCGGAAGCGCCGGACAGCGCCTCGGTCCCGGCCGCCACCACCTGGGCCGCGGGCGCGCCCGGCTCCCGCGCCTGGCCGATCTTGACCACCGCCGCGGTGCGGGCCACCGCCGCCTCGACCGCGGCCCGCACGCCCGACGGTGCCTCGATCCCCGGCGGTCCCAGGAGCTCGACCTCGCCCGGGCCACCCGCGGTCCCCGCGCCGGCAGGCACGACCACCCCGGCCACCACCTCCCGGCGGCGGATGGCGTCCTCCAGGCCGGCACGGCCGTCGTACCGGACGACGTCGACCACGCCGTCGGCCTCCAGCCGGCCGACCAGGTCCTCCGCCACCGGGTCGCCCTCCGGGAGGAGCACCCCCAGCCGGGAGTCGTCGGCGGTGTAGATGCCGACCATCACGATCGCCACCGCCACCGGCAGCGCGAACGTCAGCGCCAGGCCGAGCCGGTCCCGCTGCAGGCGCCGCCACAGCAGCCCCACCATGGCCAGCGCCGCGGTCACGCCAGCCTCCGGGTGATCGCCGCCGTCAGCGCCAGGCCCGCGAGGCCGAACAGGCACAGCGCCGCCACCTGGGGGGCCACCGCCCCGACCCCGGCGTGCTCGGTGGACAGCCGGGCGAAGGCATCGAGGGCGTGGGTCGTCGGCGCCACCCACGCGAACGGCGGGCGTAGAGCCGTTCCCGGCGGAGCGAAGGACCCACTGGCGAGCGCGAACAGGAAGGCCACGCTGAGCGACAGGCTCTGGGCCTGCTCGGGGGTGCGGGCCACGGCGGCCAGGACCGCGGCCACGCCGCCCAGCGCGAGTACCAGCGCCACCGTCACCACCAGGACCGGCAGGGCCGGCCCCCACCAGGCGCCGAACAGGGCGCCCATGACGACAGCCAGCGTCGCCAGCGACAGGCCGCCGAGGGCCACCGCCGCCAGGGCCCGGCCCATCACCACCGCGGCGGGCGACGCCGGGCTCGCGGCCAGCCGCTCGACCACACCCCGCTGGCGGTCGCCGACCAGCCGGGCCGCCGCGAACCCCATGGTCACCATCACGAAGAACAAGCCGAGCGCCGGTCCGTAGTGGGTGGCGGCGTCGAGCGCAGTCCCGCCCGGCGAGCCCACTGTGACCTCCAGGGGCCAGGCGCGGGCGGGCGTCGCTCCGGCCTGGCCCTGGACCAGCGCGACGGCTCGGGCCCGCACCTCGAACTGGTCCACCAGGACGGCGGCGAGGTCGCCGGCGACGGGGTCGTCGGGGTTCGGCAGCACGCTGATGGCCTGGCTCGGGCGGGACGGCGCGGTACCCGCGGCCAGCCGCGCGGTCAGCCCCTCGGGCAGCACCACGACCGCACCCACGTCGCCCTCGTCGAGCAGGGCGATCGCCTCGTCCACGGTCGGCACCGGGCGGGCCCGTACGACCTCCCGGACCTGGGGATCGCCGAGGACCCGCTCGGTGAACTGGCCCGCGGCCACGCCGCGGTCCTCGTCGACCACGGCGAAGGTGGTGTGGTAGTCGCCCAGGTCACCGCCGAGGGCCACGCTGATCAGCGCGGCCATGATCAGCGGCAGCACCAATGTGCTGAGGACGGCGATCGGCTCGCGGGCCCAGCGCCGCAGTTCCAACCCCGCGGTGGCGGCCGCAGTGGAAGGCCAGTCAGTCACGGAGCTCCCGCCCGGTGAGCTGGAGGAACACCGCCTCCAGGTCCTCGCAGCCGTACCGGGCGGGCAGCTCGTGGGGATCGCCCTCCTCCAGCAGCCGGCCGTGGTCGAGGATGCCGACCCGGTCGCACAGGCGGGCCACCTCGTCCATGTAGTGGCTCGTGTAGAGGACCGCGGCCCCGCCGTCGCGCAGCTGCGCCAGCCGGTCGAGCAGGGAAGCGCGGCTCTGCGGGTCGACGCCCACCGTGGGCTCGTCGAGCACCAGCAGGCGCGGGCGGTGTAGCAGGGCGACGGCCAGGTTGAGCCGGCGCTGCATGCCGCCGGAGCACTGCTCGACCCGGTCTCGGGCCCGGTCCTCGAGGCCGACCAGGGCGAGCGCCTCCGCCACCCGCGCCCGGCGCTGGCCGCGGGGGACGCCGGCCAGCTTGGCCCAGAACCGTAGGTTCTCGTCCAGCCGCAGCGTGGGGAACAGCGCGAGCCCCTGGGGCACGTAGCCGAGCGAGGCCCGCGCCCGGGCCCCGTCTCGGCCGCTCACCGCCCGGCCGTCGATCGTGGCTGTTCCGTGGTCGGACGGCAGGATCCCGCACACCATGCGGAGGGTGGTCGTCTTCCCGGCCCCGTTCGGGCCGAGCAGCCCGTAGGCCTCGCCCGCCCGCACCTCGAAGCTGAGCCTGTCGACCGCGCCGCGCTCACCGAAGCTCTTGACCAGTTCCGAGCACACCAGCACCGGGGGCTGGGACTCGGGTCGTGGTCCCGGATCGGCTCCGCCGTCCGTGCCGGTCTGGTCGACAATGCCCGTCATGTCCAGCCCCCGTCCTAGCGCACGGGCGTCAGTCAAACGTCGCGGGCGGCGGCAGAGTGGGGCGATGCACAGTGATGCGACGCGAGAGATTGGTGTGCTGGACGGGACGGTTGCCCTGGTCACGGGGGCGTCGAGTGGGATCGGGCACGCTACGGCTCGGGCGCTGGCGGGTGAGGGGGCGGCGGTCGCGCTGGTGGCGCGGCGGGTGGAGCGGCTCGACGAGCTGGCGGCCGAGATCGACAAGGCCGGGGGGCGGGCGGTCGTGGTGGCGGCGGACGTGACCGAGGAGGCGCAGGCCAGGGACGCGGTG
>DASRJN010000656.1:0-3252 GCA_035649455.1 Acidimicrobiales bacterium | reverse complement strand
CCGAGAGCGCCGTTCGCCGACTAGGAGCGCGCCGCGCCTCACCGCCTAGCGTGAGCGCATGACCGGGGATGGGGGGAGGCCACGGCCGATCGTGGACACGGACGTGGATGTCGTCGTCGTGGGCGCGGGGTTCGCGGGGCTCTACATGCTGCACCGGCTCCGCGGGGCGGGCTTCACCGCCCGGGTGCTGGAGGCCGGGGGCGGCGTGGGCGGGACCTGGTACTGGAACCGCTACCCGGGGGCGCGCTGCGACGTCCCCAGCCTGGAGTACTCGTACGGGTTCGACGACGACCTCCAGCAGGACTGGCAGTGGACCGAGCGCTACGCGTCCCAGCCCGAGATCCTGCGCTACCTCGACCACGTCGCCGACCGCTTCGACCTCCGCCGCGACATCCAGCTCGACACCCGGGTCACCGGCGCCGCCTTCGACGAGGCGACCGCCACCTGGACCGTCACCACCGAGGCGGGCGAGCGGCTCACGGCCCGCTTCGTAGTGGCCGCCACCGGCTGCCTGTCGGCCGCCAACCTGCCCGCCATCCCCGGGCGGGACAGCTTCCGGGGCCCGACGTACCACACCGGCCGCTGGCCGCACGAGGGCGTCGACTTCACCGGCCAACGGGTGGGGGTCATCGGCACGGGCTCGTCGGCCGTCCAGTCGGTCCCGATCATCGCCGGGCAGGCCCACCAGCTCACGGTCTTCCAGCGCACCGCCACCTACTCGGTGCCGGCCCACAACGGGCCGCTGGCACCGGGGCACCAGGACGAGGTCAAGGCCCGCTACCGCGAGGTGCGCGCCGCCAACCGGCAGGCGATGGCCGGCTTCGGTGCCACGTCGACGCTGGGACCGCCGCTGCACGCCGTGGCCGACCTCGACGCCGCGGAGCGGGCGCGCCAGCTCGACGAGCGCTGGGGCCAGGGCGGCCTCGGCTTCGTGGCCGTGTTCACCGACGCCCTGTCCAACCCGGACGCCAACGAGGTCGCAGCCGACTACGTGCGGGACAAGATCCGCGGCATCGTCCACGACCCCGAGGTCGCGAAGCTCCTGAGTCCGACCCAGGTCATCGGGTGCAAGCGCCTCTGCGTGGACACCGGCTACTACGAGACGTTCAACCGGCCCAACGTCCGCCTCGTCGACATCAGCGACGGGGGCATCGAGGCGATCACGCCCACTGGCGTCCGGGCCGGCGGCGAGGACCACGCCCTCGACGCCATCGTGTTCGCCACCGGCTTCGACGCCATGACCGGCGCGCTGGCCCGGATCCGCTTCGAGGGCGTGGGCGGCCGCACCCTGACCGAGGCGTGGGGCGAAGGGCCCAGGACCTACCTCGGCCTGGCGGTGGCCGGCTTCCCCAACCTGTTCGTGATCACCGGGCCCGGCAGCCCGTCGGTGCTGACCAACATGGTCACGTCCATCGAGCAGCACGTCGAGTGGATCACCGCCTGCCTGGAGCACCTGCGGGCCGGGGGCCACGCCACGATCGAGGCCGACCCCGAAGCCGTGGAGAACTGGGTCGCCTACGTGAACAGCGTGGCCGGCCTCACGCTCTTCCCCACCTGCAACTCCTGGTACCTCGGGGCCAACATCCCCGGCAAGCCCCGGGTGTTCATGCCCCTCCCCGGCTTCCCTCCCTACGAGGCCATGTGCGCCAACGTGGCCGTCCAGGGCTACCAGGGCTTCGTCATCGACCGCGCCAGGGTGCCGTCGTGAGGTCACTGCGCACCTGGGCGGCGGACTGGCGGCCCTCGGTGGTCACCCACGGCCTCCCCGTTTTCCCGCTGATGGTGCTGTTCGGCCTCAACGCGGTGGACGAGCTGGACCGCACGGCGTTCTCGGTCCTCCTGCCGGACATCCGTGACGCCTTCGGTCTCAGCAACGCCGGCGCGCTGAGCATCGTCTCCGCCACCACCATCGCGGTGCTGATCATCGCCGTGCCGCTCTCGTTCTACTGCGACCGATCCAACCGGGTGCGCATCGCCACCGTGGGCGCGGCGCTGTGGGCCCTGTTCTCGGTGGGTACCGCGCTCGCGCTGACGCCGCTGATGCTCGTGGCCGCGCGCGTCGGCGCGGGGACCGGGCGGGCCGTGGTCGAGCCGACCCACAACTCGCTGCTGGCCGACTGGTACCCGCCGGAGACCCGGGTGAAGGTCTTCTCCCTCCACCGCCAGGCCAACTCGGTCGGGCAGATCCTCGGGCCGCTCCTCGCCGGCACCCTGGCCTACTTCTTCACCTGGCGGGCGCCGTTCCTGCTCTTCGCCATCCCCACCGCCATCATCGTGCTGTTCGCCCTCCGCCTGCACGAGCCGGTGCGGGGCGTCCACGAGCGGCGGGCGGCGGGCCTGGACGAGGCCGCCGCGCAGGTCGCCGACCCGCCGGAGACGTTCCGGTCGACGGTCGCCACGCTGGCCCGCGTGCGCACCATGCGGCGGATCTGGTTCGCGATCCCGTTCCTGGGCGTGGCCCTGTTCGGCGTTCAGAACCTGCTCTCGCTCATCTACGAGGAGGTGTTCGGCCTCGACAGCCTGGCCCGGGGCTGGATCGCCGCCGGGGTCGAGCCGCTCCAGATCGCCGGCGTCTTCCTCATCATGCCGTGGGTGGCGAAGGTGGCCATGCGTGACCCGGGCTACCTGTTGCGCTTCGTCGGCCTCGTCGGCGTGGCCGACGCGGTGTGCCTCGTGATCCTCGCCTACGCGCCCCACGTGTGGCTGGCCATCGCTATGCACGCGCTGGTGGCGGCCTCGATCGGGACGCTGGCCCCCGCCTTCTTCGCGCTGCTGTCCCTGGTCAGTCCGCCGCGGGTCCGCTCCGCTGGCCTGACCACCATCTCGGTGTTCGCGGTGCCCGGCATCGCCGTGTTCTTCCCGCTCATCGGCCGCATCTCCGACGCCTACGGGGTGCAGGCCAGCATGCTGGTCATGGTGCCCATCGCCCTGATCGCGGGCTTCATCCTCTCCTCGGCCGCCAACTTCGTGATGCCCGACATCGCCGCCAGCCACGCCGAGTCCCAGGAGCGGGCGGCCCGGGTCGCCGGATAGGGTCCCGGCCCATGTCTACCGAGGACGGCCGGCGGGTGGCGATCGTGACCGGCGGGGCCAGTGGCATCGGCCGGGCCACCGTGCTGCGGTTCCTCGCCGAGGGCGCATCGGTCGTCGTCGGCGACCTGAACGCCGACGTCGGCAACGACCTCGTGGCCGAAGCAGGCGAGCCCGAGCGCCTCACGTTCATCCGCACCGACGTGGCCGAGGAGCACGACG
>DASRJN010000655.1:0-2498 GCA_035649455.1 Acidimicrobiales bacterium | reverse complement strand
GGACGGATCCGGACCCGGGCGACGGCGCCCTTGCGGCGGCCGGTGGTCTGCGCGAGCGGAGTGGGCATCGAGATGGCGTCCTCAGGCGGTGGGTCGGCGGGCGTGGGCCACGTCGAGGGGCTGCGGCTGCTGGGCCGCGTGCGGATGGGTGGGGCCGGCGTACACCTTGAGCTTGGTGAGCTGCTGGCGGCCGAGGCGGGTCTTGGGGAGCATGCCCCGGATGCTGCGGCGCACGGCCTCTTCCGGCTTGCGCGCCAGGAGGTGGCCGAACGTCTCGGACTTGATCCCGCCCGGGTAGCCCGAGTGGCGGTACACGACCTTGCGGTCGCCCTTGTCGGACGTGAGCACGACCTTGTCGGCGTTCACGATGATCACGTGGTCGCCGGTGTCGAGATGCGGGGCAAAGGTGGGCTTGTGCTTGCCGCGCAGGACCCGCGCGACCTCGGTGGCGAGACGGCCGAGGACCAGGCCGTCGGCGTCGACGACGTACCAGTCCCGCTGGATCTCTGATGCTTTCGGGGTGTACGTGGGCACGCGTGCCACCTTCATGTGATGCAGTGCGGGTGCGCGGGCGCGAACCCGCGCCCAGAGCGACGGATAAGCCTACGGGCATCCGGGCCGAAACGGCAAGCCCGGCGGCCGCTTCGCGCCGTCGTATGGTGCGGCCGATGGCCGGGACATCCTACGAGCTCTGGCTCCGCCCCGTGGACGTCCAGCGGGTGCCGGAGGCAGCAGCGGTGCTCCGATGCCATCCCGACCTCGCGGGAAGCGAGGCCCGGACTCCTGCCGGGCGGGTGCCGTGCGTGCTGCGGGCGGACAGGGGCGGGCTGGTCCTCGCTCTGCCGGTGGCCGACCTGGAGCAGGTGCTGCCCGACATCTGGCACCCCATCGACGGCTACGAGCAGAACCGGGCATGGCGCGAGCCCCTGGACGTGTGGCTCACCCACGTGGCGGATCATGTCGCCCGCGCCGTGCCGATCCGCCACGGGCTGATCGGCCTGGGCGTGTCGGCGAGGCCGTACGACGGCGACGGCGTGCCGGACGAACGCGAGGTCAGCCACCTGGTCCCGGGCCGCCATGGCGGCGCCGTCCGCTACCCGCCGACGCGCTGGTACACCCCCTGGTGAGGCTCAGTCGACGGCTGCCAGCGAGGGCGTGAGCCAGTCCGGTGCGGGGGGCGCCGAGTCGCGCCACGAGTGATTGCGGCGCCAGTACACATAGGTGATCCCGCCGAACACGATCGGCACCACGTAGGTCAGCAGCCGGTAGATCAGCACCGCCGCCACCACCTCGGCCCGCTCGCCGCCCGCCGCGCTGATCCCCCCGATGAGCGCCAGCTCCACGATCCCCACGCCGCCGGGCGTGATCGGGATGGCGGTGATCAGGCGGGCGAAGGCGAACACGGCCAGCACCTGGGCCCAGCTCGCCTCCTGCTCGGACACGCCCATCACCCGAAGCGAGGCCAGCAGCACCAGGTACAGCGACAGGTGGCCGATCACGGTGATCACCGTGATCTGGATCCAGCTATGGTGGACGAAGCCCAGGACCCGACGCCGGAACTTGGTCACCGCCAGGTCCC
Organism: Acidimicrobiales bacterium; assembly: GCA_035649455.1. GTDB lineage: Bacteria > Actinomycetota > Acidimicrobiia > Acidimicrobiales > VFJN01 > ZC4RG19. Next base: position 919 of record DASRJN010000655.1, on the reverse strand, counting down.
AGCCGGTGGCCGGGCCCTTGCGGAACACCTTGCGGATGCGGGTGGCGATGCGCTGGCTGAACAGCCCCAACTGCCGGGCGAACGCCTCGCTGTGCAGGATGAGGGCGAAGATCGTCACCGCCGCTACCAGGCCCAGCAGCCCCGCCAGCGCAGCCACCAGCCCCCCGCCGCCGGAGTCGCCGCTCACGGCCAGGATGGCCAGCGCCACCACCGGCATCCCCAGCTTGGCGAAGTTGTTCCAGATGCCGCTGACCAGCACCGCCAGCGTGGCCCGGGAGTTGGAGAAGCCCCACGAGCCCAGGATCGAGTAGGTCAGGCCCACGCCGATGGCCCCACCCGCAGGCAGGGCGTTGGACACCGCGGTCGTCGACTCGGTGAGGACCATGGCCTGGGGGTAGGTGAGGCCCGGCGTCGCCACCACCATCTGGATCCAGTAGGTGGCCAGGTTCCAGGCGGCCAGCCCCAGCAGCACCGCCACCTCGACCTTGGTCAGCGAGCGGATGGCCCGCCACACCGAGGACAGGTCGGCGAACTGGCCCAGCACGAAATAGAAGATCCCGCCCACCAGCACGATCGACACCGCGGCCTGCAGCGCGCGCCGCACCCGCGGGTCGTGCCAGCCCCGGGGCCGGGTTGCCGGCTCGCCCTCCTCGGCCTTGCTGGGCGTCACCTCGGGCTCTGTTCGTGCCATGCACCACGAGTTTCGTCGTCGTGCCCTGGTATGGCAACGGGTTCCCCTCGGGGGAGCGCTGTGGGAGTCTGGTGGCTGATCGACGGACGGGGGGCGAGCCCAGATGCGTGCCCGAAGGCGTCCCAGCTTCATCGCTGCTGTAGTCGCAGTCGCGCTGTCGGCGGCGAGCGGGTGTGGCGAGGCTCCGGCGCGAGACGACGCGGCCCGCACGCTGGGCGACGACCAGGT
>DASRJN010000654.1:0-2750 GCA_035649455.1 Acidimicrobiales bacterium | reverse complement strand
GCTGCCGAGCAGGCGGGGCGAGTCGGCGGGATCCTCCGGAACGGTGAAGTACCCGTCCTCGATCGGGACGCGGGCCATCAGTCCGCGGCACCGAGGGAGAGCGGGCGCCCGGCCCGGGCCTCCGCGGCGACGACGAGGTCGCTCCAGTCCCGGTCGCCGAGGCCCCGGGCGAGGGCGTCGGCCAGCACGCCGCTCACCGCGGCGGCGACCGGTGCGGGGATGCCCGACGCCGCGGCGACCTCCTCGATCAGGCGGGCGTCCTTGGCCGCGAGGGTGAGGGCGAACTCCGGGGGCCGGCCCCGGGTGTCGATGCCGTCGACCCACCGGTCGATGAAGAAGTTCGTCGCCCCGCCGGTGCGGACGACCTCGACCGCGGTGCGCAGGTCGAGCCCGCCGGCGGCCGCCAGCGAAAGCCCCTCCAGCGACACCCAGGTGCAGGTGAAGGCGAGCAGGCTGTTGACCAGCTTCATGGTGGTGCCCGCCCCGACCGGCCCGAGGTGGAACGTGGCCCGCCCCAGCCGGTCGAGCAGCGGGAGGCAGCGGGCGACGGGCTCGTCGTCGCCGCCCACCATGAAGACCAGCGACCGGTTCCGGGCGCCGATGGCTCCGCCGGTGAGCGGCGCCTCGACGAAGTGGTGGCCGGTCTCCGCCAGCGTCGCCGCCAGCGCGCGGTTGCCCTCAGGTGACGAAGTTGAGACATCGAGCAGGATCGCGCCGGCGGGTGCCGCCGCGGTCCAGGTCGACGCCACCCCGGCGACATCCTCGGGGGTCGGGAGAGACGTGATGGTGATCTCGCTCGCCGCGGCCACCGCGGCAACGTCGCCTCCGGTGGCGCCGGCCACCGCGGCCACTCGGGCGAGGTCGAGGTCCGCGACGACGACCTCGTCACCGTCCGCCACCAGGTTGGCGGCGACGGCGCCTCCGATGTTGCCCAGCCCGATCACCCCGACCCGTGCCACGGCCGGTCACCCTAGCCCGCTCTCTAACACTCGTGTCAGCTATACAGTCAGGCCGTGCAACACCCGTCGGCTCATGTCGCCGAGCACGGCGACAAGCCCGCCCTCGTGATGGGCGACAGCGGCGAGACCCTGACCTATCGCGAGCTCGAGGACGCCTCGAACCGCGTCGCCCAGCTGCTACGGGCCCGGGGGCTGCGGAGCGGCGACCGGGTCGCGGTGCTGCTCGTGAACAGTCCGGCCTGGTACGAGGTCGTGTGGGGGGCGCTGCGGGCCGGCCTGTACGTCACCCCGGTCAACTTCCACCTGACCGCGGCCGAGGCCGGCTACATCGTCGCCGACTGCGGTGCGGCTGCCCTCGTCGCCGATGCCGGGCTGGCGGAGACCGTGGCCGGCATGGGCGCCGACCTCGACGGCGTCGGCACGCGGCTCGCGGTCGGCGGCGATCTGCCCGGCTTCGAGCCCTACGCCGAGGCCGTCGTGGCGATGCCCGCGGCGCGGATCGCCGACGAGCGCGAGGGCTCGTGGATGCTCTACTCGTCGGGCACGACAGGCCGGCCCAAGGGCGTGAAGCCGCCGCTGCGGGGTGGCCCGCTCGGCGAGCCGCAGCCGTTCTCCCGGCTGCTCGTGGGGCTCTACGGGTTCTCGGAGTCGACCGTGTACCTCAGCCCGGCACCCCTGTACCACGCGGCACCGGCGGGCTGGACGACGATGACGCAGCGCCTCGGCGGCACCGCCGTCGTGATGGAGCACTTCGACGCAGAGCAGTGGCTCGCCCTCGTCGAACGGCACCGCGCCACCCACTCGCAGCTCGTCCCCACCCATCTGGTGCGGCTGCTCAAGCTGCCCGAGGACGTGCGCCACCGCTACGACCTGTCGAGCCTCGAGCTGGTGGTGCACGCGGCCGCGCCGTGCCCGCCCGAGGTCAAGCGGGCGGCCATCGAATGGCTCGGCCCGATCGTCCACGAGTTCTACTCCGGCAGCGAGGGCAGCGGGTTCTGCGCCATCGGGCCCCAGGAGTGGCTGGACCACCCCGGGTCGGTCGGCCGCTCGCTGCTGGGCGCCGTCCACATCGTCGGCGCGGATGGCGAGGAAGTCCCCGCCGGCGAGGAGGGCCAGGTGTGGTTCGAGAGCGCGACCCGCTTCGAGTACCACGGCGACCCGGCCAAGACCGCCACCGCCTGGAACGACCGGGGTTGGAGCACGCTGGGCGACATCGGCCGGCTCGACGCCGACGGCTACCTCTACCTGACGGACCGGGTCGCCAACACGATCATCAGCGGCGGGGTGAACATCTATCCCCGCGAGGCCGAGGACGTCTTGATCCTGCACCCGGCGGTCCGCGACGTCGGCGTGGTCGGCGTTCCCGACGACGACATGGGCCAGCGCGCGGTCGCCTTCGTGCAGCCCGAACCTGGCATCGGCCCCGACGCCGCCCTGGCCGCCGAGCTCGTCGCGTGGTGTCGAGCCCGGCTGAGCCACTACAAGTGCCCCACCGAGGTCCGCTTCCTCGACGAGCTACCACGGCTCCCCACCGGCAAGCTGCTCAAGCGCGCCCTCGCCGGCCCCGGCATCTGACGCGCCGGCGCGGCCTCGCCCTGCCGTCACCCGTTCCCGCGGACGGGCCCGGCTGGCGTGCGAGCGTCAATGGGGGCCCTGGGAGGCCGCCGCAAACGCGAACCGCGATCGCTAGCTACGATCCCGGCGTAACGCGCGGCGAGCACATGAGGGGTCACTGATGGCGCAGACGCTGGAGATCACGGATGCGGAGTTCTGGCGCCTGCCCCTGGCGGA
>DASRJN010000653.1:0-3263 GCA_035649455.1 Acidimicrobiales bacterium | reverse complement strand
CTCGGCGGCGGCGTCGGTAGGGCCGAACGGCCTTACCCCTCATGCGGAACAATCCGTTCCGCATGAGGTGCGACCATGGTCGCATGTTGGCGACCTCGGACCGGCTCCTGCGCCTGCTGGCCCTGCTCCAGTCCCGGCCTCGCTGGTCCGGTCCGGAGCTGGCGGCGCGACTCGGGGTGACCACCCGCACGATCCGCAACGACGTCGACCGGATCCGCCGTCTCGGCTACCCCGTGCACGCCGAGCCCGGCCCGGGCGGCGGCTACCACCTGGGGGCCGGGACCGAGCTGCCGCCGCTGCTGCTGGACGACGGCGAGGCGGTGGCCGTGACCCTGGGGCTGCGCCTGGCGGCCGCCGCCGGGGTCACCGGGCTGGACGATGCCTCCCCGCGGGCGCTGGCCAAGCTGGAGCAGGTACTGCCGTCGCGCCTGCGGGAGCGGGCCGCGGCCATCGAGACCGCCACAGTGCCGCTCGGCGGCGGCGGGCCGGCCCTGCCCGCCGAGGTGCTCACCCGGGTGGCCGGCGCCTGCCGTGACCACCGGCGGCTCCGGTTCGACTACCGGGACCACGAAGGCGACGCCACCACCCGCACCGTCGAGCCGCACCGCCTCGTGCTGGCCCGGGGGCGCTGGTACCTGGTGGCCTGGGACGGGGGCCGAGACGGCTGGCGTACCTTCCGGGCCGACCGCATCGACCTGCCCGCCAATGCCGTCGGTGACCGGTTCACGCCCCGCGACCCGCCCGGCGGGGACCTGGCCGCCTACGTGCAGGGCGGGCTGGCCCAGGCCACCTGGCGGGTCCGCACGCGGGTCGTGGTGCACGCGCCCGCCGCCTGGCTGGCGGCCCGCCTCCCGGCCGGCACCGGGCTGGTGGAAGCCCTGGACGACCAGCGCAGCGCGTTCGAGGCCGGGGCGGAGACGCCCGAGGTGCTGGCCGGCTACCTGGCCCTGCTGGGCGCCGACTTCGAGCTCGCGGGCCCGCCCGAGGTGGTCCAGGCCGTGCGCGAAGTGGGCGCCCGCCTCACCCGGGCGGCTAACACTTAGCGCCATGACCGACGCCCCCGCCGTCCTGCTGGTCCATGGCTTCGCCACCTCCGCCGCGCGCACGTGGGGCGAGAACGGCTGGCTGGACCTGCTGCGGGACAGCGGCCGCACGGTGATCGCCCCTGACCTGCTGGGCCACGGCACCGCCCCCAAGCCCCATGATCCCGCGGCGTACACCGACCTGGGGGCGAGCGTGGCCGAGGTGCTGCCCGACGCTCCGGTCGACGCCATCGGGTTCTCGCTCGGGGCCCGCACCCTGCTCGGACTGGCGAGCGAGCGCCCCGAGCGGTTCCGGCGGTTGGTGGTGGCCGGCGTGGGCGCCAACCTGTTCCGCCGCGATGGCTCCGACGCCATCGCCCGGGCCCTGCGGGGCGAGGGCGACACGGCGAACCCGGTGGCCCGCTACTTCGCGGGTCTCGCCGCCCACCCCGACGCCGATCCCCTGGCCCTGGCGGCCCTGATGGAGGCCGACACGCGGCCGCTCACGGCCGAGGCCCTGGCGGCGGTGACGCTCCCCACTCTGGTGGTGCTGGGCGACAACGACTTCGCCGGCCCGGCGGACCCGCTGGTCGAGGCGCTGCCCGACGCCCGCCTGGTGGTCCTGCCCCGCACCGACCATTTCGCCACGCCCAAGTCCTTCAAGTTCCTGGACGCGGCGCTGGCCTTCATCGAGGATTAGGCGACCGCCGCGCCGGGTAGCGGACCCAGCGTGGAACGACATGTGCGCAACCCCATCCTGTGGATCGTGGTGGCGGTTGTCGTGATCGGCCTTCTCATCCTGCTGTTCGCCGCCGGTGGCAGCGGCAGCGGGGGCGGCGTCGGCTACTAGCCGGCCCGGGCTGCTCAGCCGCGGCGCGAGTCGAGGTACTGGAGCAGCTCGTGGGCGGCCAGCTCGATCTCCTTGTGACCCCACTCGGCTGCCCGGTAGTGGGCCGAGATGAGGCCCATCCGGTGTAGCCGGCGGAAGTCGCCGTAGACGAACGCGTAGCGGGCCTTGGTGTCGTCGTTGGCTCCCACGGTCAGGCCCAGGTGCCACTCCGCGTACTCGTCCCACGGGTGACGATCGAGGAAGGCGTTCTGGTCCTCGGCCCGGGGCTGCGCCTCGCCCCAGTCGCTGCGAAGGACGTACCGGCGGGCGTCGATCAGCTGACGGGCCTTGGCCAGCCCGCGCTCGTTGACCACGTACTTGGCCACACCTCCAGCCTGCCCGATTCAGCGCTCGATGAACTGGAATTCGACCTGGATGCGGCCGTCGCCGTCCAGCTCCACCACGGTGACGCCGCCGCCCGCGTGCTCGCCGCCGGCCACAGTGACCATCTCCCAGGGGAGGCTGACCACGTGCGGCAGCAGGCAGGCCGGCTCGCCCGCCGCCGCGAACCGGTACTCGCCCTCGGCGATGAAGTTGTCGTAGGCCCGGCTCACCCGGGCATCGAGGGCCTCGTGGCCGTGCACTTCCAAGGGCGGGACCAGGAACTGATGGTGGTGGGCGGCGGCCCGCACCTCCTCGGGCGGGTCGACCAGGATCTGGCCGCCACCCGGCGCCCAGAGCTCGGCGATGAGCCGGCGGCGGCGGTCGGGGTCGGGCTCGTTCCACACTGCGAGGTAGCGCTCGGCGAACTCGTTCAGGTCGGTGAGGGGGTCCATGCCTCCGAGCCTGAGGCACCCGCAGGGGCCGGACAATTCCCGGCAGGGAATGGCACGGCCGCGATCGGGGCGCTACCACGGGGGGCGATGACCCTGGTCGCCGAGCCCGTCGCCTTCCCCCACGAGCTGCGCCGCTGGCGCGATTCCCGGCGCTGGAGCCAGCTGGAGCTGGCGCTCAGGGCGGGGACCACCCAGCGCCACCTCAGTTTCCTGGAGCAGGGCCGGTCCCGGCCCGGGCGGGCGCTGGTCATCCGTCTGGCCGAGTCTCTGGAGCTGTCGCTGCGAGAGCGCAACGCGCTGCTGCTGGCCGCGGACTATGCCCCGGTGTTCGCGGAGTCCGACCTCGACGCCCCCGATCTGCGGCCGGTGCGGGCGGCGCTGGACCGCATCCTCGAAGGCCACATGCCGTACCCGGCAGTGGTGGTGCGGCCCTACGGCGAGCTGGTGGCGGCCAATGCCGCCTTTGCCGTGCTGACCGAGGGCGCCGATCCCGCCCTGCTGGAGCCGCCGGTCAACGTGCTGCGCCTCGCGCTGCATCCGGCGGGAACGGCGGCGCGGGTCGAGAACCTGGCCGAG
>DASRJN010000652.1:0-9696 GCA_035649455.1 Acidimicrobiales bacterium | reverse complement strand
GCTGCGCGAGTGGGCGACACCCGTGGACGCCGACACGACGCAGCTGCGTGGCACCCCGGCGTCGTCGGGTGTGGTCGAGGGCCTGGCCCGGGTTGTCCACGGCGTGGACCAGATGGACACGGTGCAGCAGGGAGAGATCCTCGTCGCACCGACGACAAACCCGAGCTGGACACCGGTGTTCAGGCGGATCTCGGCGTGCGTCGCCGACGGCGGCGGCATGATGTCGCACGCCGCGATCGTCTGCCGTGAGCACGGGCTGCCCGCCGTCGTGGGGGCCGGAAGGGCCACTCGGGCGGTCAAGACCGGTCAGCGCATTCGGGTTGACGGCAACACCGGCATCGTGACGATCCTCGAGGACCGAGTTGACCGTGGCCGAGGCGAGTGAAGGGTCATGAGCGCAGAACTGGCACCTGTGGTGTGGTTCGACGAGCTCGAGGGCGACGTGCGCGCGGTGGCAGGCGGAAAGAGTGCGTCGCTGGTCGAGATGCGTCGAGCCGGGTTCCCGGTGCCACCCGGATTCGCGATCACCGTCGCGGCGTTCGAGCGGTTCGGCGAGGAGACCGGGGTCCACGCCAAGGTCGAACGGCTCGTCGCAACGGTCGACCCGGACTCGACGCAGTCGTTGCGTGCGGTGAGCGAGCAGATCGCGGCGCTCGCTGCGGACGTGCGGCTGCCGGCCGATCTGATGCGCCTGGTCGAGAGCGCGTATCGGCGCATGGCGCAGGAAACCGGCGAGGACGATCCCGCGGTGGCCGTCCGTTCCAGTGCCGTGGGTGAGGACTCCGCCGACGCCAGTTTCGCCGGCCAGCAGGAGACCTATCTGTGGGTACGCGGGCTGACCGAGCTCGAGCTGGCGGTGCGGCGGTGCTGGGCGAGCTACTTCTCACCGCACGCGCTGTCGTACCGGGCACGGTTGGCCGGTGGGCTCGGTGTCGGGACGGTCGGGATGAGTGTCGGCGTCCAGCAGATGGCCGACGCGGACGTCGCCGGGGTGATGTTCACCCGCAGCCCCACGAAGAACGACCGCTCGATCGTCGCCATCGAGGCCGGACTCGGGCTCGGGGTCAGCGTGGTGGCCGGCGAGATCACGCCCGACGAGATCTGGGTGAACAAGGTCACCCGGGAGATCGTGAAGCGCAAGCCCGGCAACAAACGGTTGCGCTACGTGCCGGACCGGGACACCGGTGGGACACGATGCGAGGACGTGCCGGAGGACGAGGCGACGCAGCTGTGCCTCGATGACGAGACAGCCAAGCAGCTCGCCGAGTACGGTGTCCGGCTCGAGCGCCACTACGGCGCGGCGCAGGACGTCGAGTGGGCGCTGACCCGCGGCGCCGACGATACGCCGACGCTCGTTCTGTTGCAGTCACGGCCGATCACCACCGGACAGGGGGCGAAAGAACCCGTTGCGACCCCGCTGCCGTCCCAGACCGACTACGTGATCAAGCAACTGCTCGCCACCAGCAGGAAGAAAGTACAGATGTGATCGACCTGGCCAATCACCCGATGGCAGAACGGCTCGCCGCGGTCCGGGCGGTGATGCTCGACGTGGACGGCACGCTCGTCGTTCCAGTGGGGCCCGGTGGCGCCGGCGGGGATCTCATGCCTCGCGCGGACGAGGTGATTCGCCGGTTACGTGAGTGCGGCATCCGCGTGGTCGTCTACACCAACGGCACCACCCACCCGCCGGAGCACTACGCCCACGAGCTCCGCAAGCACGGCCTGCCCATCGACGACGGCGACCTCATCACGCCGGCGCTGGTTGCCGCCACCTACCTGGAGCAGCGCCATCCGGGAGCTCGCGTGCTCGTACTGGGCGGTCCGGGCGCGTACGAGCCGTTGCTGCGAAGCGGGATCAAGGTCGTCGGACCGGACGCGGACGGGATCGACGTCGTTCTGGTCGCCCATGATGAGCAGATCAACGGCCAGAAGATCGAGGCTGCCTGCCACGCCATCTGGGCCGGGGCGCCGTTCCTGGCCACGTCCATGGCCCGGTACTACTTCCGCAAGGGTTCGCGCGGGGTGTCCCTCTCCGGCGCCGTCGGTGCCGGGATCGCGCACATCACCGAGACCTCCCCCACCGTCATCGGTAAGCCCTCCGTGGTCTCCATGGAGGCGATTGCCGCACGCACCGGCGTTGACGTCGCAGAGGTCCTCGTGGTCGGTGACGACGTCGATGTCGAGATCGTCATGGGCCGTGCGGCGGGTGCTCCGACCGCACTCGTGCTGTCGGGGACGACCGGCGAGAAGTCCAGGGAGGAGATCGATCGGCTGGCCGGCGACCGGCGTCCGGACCTCGTGATCCCCGACGTCGGGCATCTGTTCTCGGTACTGCCTGCCCTGGCCGAGGGTTCATAGTGATGTACCTGCGCCCGGAGGATGTTCAGGACATCGTGAGCCTGCTGGACTCGCTTTCGCAGGACGAGTTCGAGCTACGAACGAGCGAGCTTCACGTCACCGTGCGCCGGGCCGGCCGCGAGGGGTGGACGCAGGAGTCTCGCGTGCTTTCCGCGCCGAACGTCGTGGCGACCGACATCGGTGTGGCCGACACCGCGACGACCGACACCGCAGCGGCCGACGACCCCGCACCGCCCGGACTGATGGGCATCCGGGCTCCCCTACCGGGCACCTTCTACCGCGCCCCCAAGCCCGGAGCGGATCCCTACGTCGAGGTCGGAAGCCGCGTGGAGGAGGATACGGTCGTCGGCCTTCTCGAGACGATGAAGCTGTTCAGCTCCGTGCATGCCAATGTGCAAGGCGTTGTGGTCGAGTTCCTCATCGACGACGCGGAGCCCGCCGACCAGGATGCCGTCCTCATCCTGGTGCGCCCGGACGCCTTGGATTCGACCGGAGGGCCGCCCAGCCGCCCGGAGGCCGAATCCTTGGCGGAGGGCTGATCATCGTGGCGACCATAGAGCTGGTGGACGTGTCGATCCGGGACGGCAACCAGAGCCTGTGGGGTGCGACGAGGTTCCCGACCCGGCAGATTCTGCAGATAGCACCGGTACTGGACCGGGTCGGTCTGCGGGCGGTCGACTTCACCAGCAGCACCCACATGGGCATAGCCGTCCGCAACCATCGCGAGAATCCATGGGAACGAATCCGGCGGACTCGTGCGGCCATGCCGCACACGCCGCTGCAGTTCATCACCGGTTTCCGTTTCATCTCGTGGGAGATGGCACATCCAGATTTCATGAAGCTCGTCTACGAGCGTCTCGTCGCGAACGGGATCTCGCGGTTCGCCCTGCTCGATCCGATGCACGAGATGACGAACCTGCTTTCCTCCGCGAAGGCCATCAAGGAGGCAGGGGGCGAGGTGGTGGCCGCGCTGATCTACACGCTCAGCGAGGTACACGACGACGCCCTCTACGCCGGCCTCGCCAAGCAGATGGCGAACTGCCCATCCATCGATCGGGTCTACATCAAGGACCCCGCCGGCCTGCTGACCCCGGAACGTGCTCGTACGCTGGTTCCGGCGCTCCTGGCCGCGCTCGACGGCAAGCCCCTCGAGCTGCACTCGCACACGACCATCGGGCTGTCTCCGCGGACCTATGTGCTCGTGCCCGACCTCGGTATCGAGGTGGTACAGACGGCATGCGGTCCACTGTCGAACGGCTCGTCGCTGCCGGACGTCCATCGCGTCGTGTCGAACTTACGGGCGATGGGTCACACGGTCGATGTCGACGATCGGCTCCTGGGCGTCGTCGCCGAGTACTTCACCCGGATCGCGCTCGCCGAGCGACTGCCGTTCGGGACTCCGCAGGAGTTCGACGCCGCCTACCTGCAGCATCAGCTCGCCGGTGGGACGCTGACCACCACCATGCGGCAGCTCACCGAGCTCGGCCTCGAGGAGCGGTACGACGAGTTGATCGACGAGGTGACCAGGGTTCGGGCCGAGCTCGGTTACCCGATCATGGTCACCCCGTTCCCGCAGATCGTCGTCCAGCAGGCGCTGTCGAACATCATCGGCGGGGCACGCTACGAGACCGTGTCCGATCAGCTCATCCGCTACGTCCTCGGCAGCTTCGGCAGACCCACGGGCCCGATCGAACCGCAGGTGCAGGACCGCATCCTGGCGCAGCGGCGGGCCAAGGAGATCGAGCGCGAGCCGGGACCGGTGCCGCCCGAGGAGCAGCGCACGAAGTTCCGTCGCGGGATCTCCGACGAGGAGTTCCTGCTGCGCGCGACGATGCCGGAGCAGCAGGTCGACGCCATGCTGGCCGCAGGGCCCGCGGCGGACTACTACAACCCGGACCTCGAGCCGGTCAAGGAGCTGCTGAGAGAGCTCGAGACCCGGCCGAAGCTCTCCCAGCTGGTCGTGGAGAGAGACGGCTTCCGCCTGGCCGTCGGGCAGGGACAGAGCCACCCCTGCGAGAGGGCTTCGCCACCCTCGCGCTCCCCCGAACCTCGCGCCAGCCACCCCTGCGAGGGGGCTTCGCGACCCTCGCGCTCCCCCGAACGTCGCGCCGGTTAGGTCATGGTGTCGGCCACCCGCCTACGGGCCCTCCCCGCGCATCCACTGCTCGGTCGCCGGCCTGCGCGCCTCGTCTCGCAGTTCCACCCGCAGGCCGGTGTGCGGCTCGCGCAGGTAGGCGAACCTGGTCAGCGCGCCGTGCTCGTCCACCGCGCCCGCCTCGAACTCGAACCCGGCGCGGGTCAGCGCGTCGACGTCGTCGGCGAACCGGCCGCTCCAGTACCCCAGGTGGTGGAATCCAGGGTGCTCGCTTCCCCAGATGGTTCCGGGCTGCTCCGCGATCAGCTCGAGATGAGGCGGTCCCTGCACCGAGTAGGTCAGGCTGACCTCCGTCGAGATCTCGCCTGCCGGGGTGCGCAGCGTTACCGGAAGCGTCCGGGCGGCAGCCCAGTGCAACCCGGCGCTCGCCGTCAACCGTTCCATCGCCTCAGCCAGATCGGGCACGACGTACCCGACGTGGAAGCAGTTCCGGACGCTGGGCAGCAGGGTGAACACGGAGCGAGCCTACGATGACTCCTGCCGCCAGCATGACCCGCACCGACGATGTCGCCCACCTCAGCATCCGGGAGCTGGGCCAGCGGTTGGCCGCTCGCGAGCTTTCCGCGGTCGAGCTGGCGCAGCACTATCTCCAACGGATCGACGAGCACAACGACGAGTTGAACGCGTTCATCACCGTCGACCCCGACTACTCGCTCGCCCAGGCCAGGGAGGCGGATCGCTTGCTGGCAGCGGGCGACCAGCACCACCCGTTGACCGGCATCCCGGTGGCGCTGAAGGACACCATCCCCACCGCGGGCCTGCGCACGACCGCGGGTTCCCGGCTCCTCGACGACTGGATTCCGGACGCCGACCCGCCGGTCGTGCAACGGCTGCGGTCGTGCGGGGCGGTTGTCATCGGGAAGACGAACCTGCACGAGTTCGGCTATGGCGGGACGTCGGAGAACGAGCGCTTCGGCCCGGTACGCAACCCGTGGGATCCGCGTCGCGTGGCCGGCGGATCGAGCGGGGGCTCGGCCGCCGCGGTGGCGGCGGGGCTCGCCACCGCAGCCGTCGGGACCGACGCGGCCGGCTCGGTACGCATCCCGGCGTGCCAGTGCGGCACGGTGGGGTTCAAGCAAACCTACGGGCGCGTCCCAACGGCGGGGCTGATCCCGCTCAGCTGGTCGCTCGACCATGTCGGTGCGATCACGCGGACCGTATGGGACGCCGAGCTGCTGCAGAACGCCATGAGTGGCCGACGTCCGCCCGAACCGGGGGGAGCGCGAGGGTGGCGGAGCCCCCTCGCCCGGATGGCACCGCGTCCCGATCACCTCGGCGCCTCCGGGCCATCGCGAGTCGAGGGTCTGCGGGTCGGCCTGCCGCGCCGATACGCCTTCGACGGGGTCGACCCGGGCATCGCGGACTGCGTCCGGAAGGCGGTCGCCGCCCTTACGTCGCTGGGCGTGACGGTCGAGGAGGTCGACGTACCCGGGCTCGAGCTGTCAGCGGCTACCGTGTACACGATCATCGCCGGTGAGGCGAGTGCCTACCACTCGCGCTGGTGGCCGGAGCGTGCCGAGGACTACGGCGCGGACGTACGGGGCAAGCTGGAGGCGGCGGCGCGCCTGTCCGCCGACGACTACGTCCAGGCGCAGCGGGTGCGTGCGGAGATCGCCGAGGCGCTCGCGGCCGCGCTGGAGGAGGTCGACGCGATCGTGACGCCCACCGCACCGTTGACCCCGCAACTGGTCGGGCAGAAGCAGGTCACCTTTGGCGGGCAACCGCGGCCGACGACGGGCGGTGGCGTATTCACCCGGTTCACCGCCGCGTTCAACCTCTCGGGCGGGCCGGCAATCTCCGTTCCGTGTGGCCTGACCCCCGGTGGGATGCCCGCCGGGCTCCAGATCGCCGCGGCACCTGGCAGCGACGAGCTGGTGCTGCGGCTGGCGGCCGCCTACGAAACGGAGAACGGAGGCAACCGATGAGCGATCTGTTGAACATCCACCGGATGATGCTCACGATACGGCTCGCGGAAGAACGCTTCATGCGCGGACTGAGCAGGGGTGAGTTCCCCGGCTTCTATTTCCCCGTGCGAGGCATGGAGGCCGCCGCGGTCGGGGTGATCGCGGCGCTGCGGCCGGATGACTACTACATCACCACCTACCGCGGTATCGCCGACGTGCTCGCGAAAGGCGCGTCGCTGGAGGCCGTCTTCGGAGAGCTGCTCGGCCGGGTGACGGGCATGTCGCGGGGCAAGGGCGGCACGATGCACATGGCCGACCCCGAGCGGGGCATGATGCTCACGAGCGGCATCGTCGGGTCCGGCACGCCGATCGCGAACGGGCTGGGGCTGGCTGCGCAACTGTGGGGTGACGACCGCGTCACGGGTGTGAGCTTCGGCGACGGTGCCACGAGTATCGGCGCGCTGCACGAGGCGCTGAACCTGGCATCGTTGTGGAACCTTCCGGTCATCTTCGTCTGCCACAACAACCTCTGGGGGGAATGCACTCCCCTCGACGCGTACACCAAGACCGCACGGCTCGCCGAGCGGGCCACCCCGTTCGGGATCCCCGGGGTGACGGTGGACGGCACCGACGTGCTCGACGTCTACGCCGCCGCGGTGCAGGCGGCCGACCGTGCCAGGAGTGGCGACGGTCCCACCTTCCTCGAGGTCGTAGCGCCCCGGATCCTCGGGCACTACTTCGGCGACGCCGGCGACTACATGGACCAGGCCGCGGTCGAGCAGGCCCGCGCCAACGATCCGGTACCCAAATTCGGCGAGTGGCTGATCACGCAGGGACATCTTGGCCGGGACGAGCTGGATGCGATGCGCCAGCAGATCACCGACGAGGTGGAGCAGGCACTGGCCATCGCGGTGAACAGTGACATGTTGCCCACCGATGAGCTGTACACCGATGTGTTCGCACCCGGCGTCGATGCGCCCCGTTGAGTTGAGGCCCGATGACAGCGATACAGACCACCCGCGAGATGACGTTCGGCGAGGCGATCAACGATGCCCTGGACTTCGCGCTCGGCAGCGACCCACGGGTGTTCCTGCTCGGCGAGGACATCGCGGACCCGCCCGGCGGCGTGGTGCGCCTGACCCAGGGCCTGTCCACCAAGTACGGCACCGACCGGGTCCGAGCCACGCCGATCTCCGAACAGGCGATCGCCGGCGCGGCCATCGGCGCCGCGCTGGGCGGGCTCCGCCCGGTCGCGGAGATCATGCTGATGGACTTCATGACCCTGGTCATGGATCAGCTCGTCAACCACGCGGCCAAGCACAGATACATGTCAGGCGGAACCAGCCACCTGCCGCTGACGGTACGTACCCGGATCGGGCACCGTCGGGGCGCCCAGCACAGCAGCAGCTACGAGGCGTGGTTCATGCACGTGCCCGGCATCAAGGTGTGCGTCCCGGCGACCGCCGCCGACGCCAAGGGGCTGCTGCTGTCCTGCATCGCCGACGACGACCCCTGCCTGTACCTCGAACCCACGCCGATGGTGCGCAGCCGCCACCGTAGCCAGGTCCCGGCGGGCGACTACCGCGTGCCCATCGGGCAGGCCGCGGTCCCGGTTGCGGGTACCGACGTATCCATCATCACCTACGGCCAGATGACCCCGGCGGCACTCGACGCGGCGGCGACGCTCGCCGGCGAGGGCATCTCGGCCGAGGTGGTTGATCTGCGTAGCCTCGTGCCCCTCGATCACCACACCGTGTTGACGTCGGTGGCCAAGACGCGCCGGGCAGTGGTGACGCATGCCGCCGCCCGCTTCGCCGGGCCGGGAGCAGAGTTATCGGCGATGATCCACGAGGAACTGTTCGGGCAGCTCGAACGCCCGGTGCGCCGCGTGGCCAGCGCTTTCACCCCCGTCCCGTTCGCCTCGTCGCTGGCGCAGATCCACGCGCCGGACGCGTCGACGATCGCCGAGTCGGTCCGCGAGGTCATGACGTGACCGAGCCGACAGCGAGGGAGCATCGCAGCGAGCTTGCGAGCGAGGAGCGGACCGAGCGCGGAGGCGAGCAATCATGATGGTGGAACTGCGCATCCCCCAGGCAGGATCCGAGATGGAAGAGGGTGAGCTGGCCGAATGGCTCGTCCCGTCCGGATCACGGGTCGAAGAAGGGCAGAGCGTCTACCTGCTCGCGACCGACAAGGTCGAGATGGAGGTGGAGGTGCCCGCGACCGGAATCCTGCACCACGTCGGGGAGGCGGGCCAGGTCTACCCGGTCGGCACGGTGATCGGGCACATCGAACCGGACGAGTGAGACGGCCCTCTACGCTTCGCCGCGGATGACCAGCTTCATCACCTCGTCGGGGTTGGCCATCGCGTGTGCGATCGCATCCACCGCGTCGTCCAGCGGGCGCTCGTGCGTGATCAGGCGAGCCACCGCTTCCCGGTGTGCCCCGACGATACGGATCGCCTCGGCAAAGTCCTCGTGCGTACAGACCGTCGAGCCGAGGATGCTGAGCTCACGCTCGGTGAACGCGTTGATCGGCAGGCTCACCTCCTCGCGGCCGATGCCGACGATGACGACCCGCCCGGCCGGGGACACCATGTCCACGGCCTGTCGGACCGTTCCCGGCACACCCACGCACTCGAAGACCGCTGGTGGGCCGGCGGTCCCGGCCCAGCTGCGCGCGGCCCCAAGGGCGTCGGCCTTGGCGGCGTTCACGACCTCGATCCCGTTCGCCCGTGCGAGCTCGAGGCGGCTGTCGACGAGGTCGGTGATCATGACCCGCGCGCCCCGGTCGAGCGCGCAGAGCGCGACCGACTGGCCGATGGGCCCTGCGCCGATGACGACCACGGGCTCGCCCTCACCCACCTCGCCCCGCTCGACGGCATGCACGGCGATGGACATCGGTTCGCAGAAGGCGGCCAGCGGAGCGTCCAGGTCGGCAACGGGGAAGACCTGCTCGGCAGCGATCGTCAGGTAGTCGGCGAGCCCGCCCTCGACGTGCACGCCGATGAGCCGGAAGTTCGGGCAGGCGTTCCGCCGGCCGTGGGTGCACGCGTAGCACCCGCCGCACCACCACATGGGGAACAGGGCGACCCGCTGGCCGATCTGTAGTCCGGGTGGACAGCCGGATCCCAGCGCGGCGACCCGGGCGGCCACCTCGTGACCCTGGACGCGCGGGAACTGGGGACCGAACTCGGGCGGGGTCACGAGCTCGCCGGTCATGAAGTGGTAGTCCGACCCGCAGATCCCGACCGCCTCCGGGCGGACGAGTACCTGCCCC
>DASRJN010000651.1:0-5606 GCA_035649455.1 Acidimicrobiales bacterium | reverse complement strand
TTCACCGCGGCGGACGGCAGCGTGGCCGCGCCCTTCGAGTCGAACCTGGTGGTGGCGGTAGCTTGACCGGATGAGCGACGCGCCCGTCCGGGTTCTGGTGGTGGCGGGCAGCCTCCGCCGGCCTTCGTTCACCCGGGCGGTGTGCGACGCCGCCGCCGACGCGCTGGCCGGCGCGGGTGCCGTGGTCGACCGGTGGGACGTGGCCGACCCGTTGCTCCCCCTGGCCGACCCGGTCTTCCACCGCGACCCGCGCCGCCATCCCGACCCGGACGTGCGGCGGCTCGTGGAGGCGGCCGACGCGGCCGACGCCTTCGTGGTGGGCACGCCCGTGTACCACGCGTCCTACTCGGGCGCGGTCAAGAACGTGCTCGACCACCTCGGGCTGGCCCAGACGGTGTACAAGCCGGCCTCGGTGGTGGGCCACGGCGGGCGGGTGCGCAGTCCCCAGGCGGTCGACGCGCTGCGCAGCGCGCTGAGGGGCCTGATGGCGGTGGTGCTGCCCACCCAGGTGGTGGCGGCGCTGGGCGACTACGACGACGAGGGCCGGGTGTCCGACCCCGACATCCTGAGCCGGCTCGACCGCCAGGCCCACGAGCTGGTGACGCTCACCGAGGCCATCCGGCCCGCCCGCCACCAGCTGCTGGCCCGCTACGCCTGATGGCCGGCGTCCACCCGGTGCTGGTGGTGGGGGCCGGCCCCGTGGGGCTGGCGGCGGCGCTGGCCTTGCGGGCGCGCGACCTGCCGGTGGTGGTGCTGGAGGCCGCCCCGGAAGGGCGCCACCGGCCGGGGAGCCGGGCCATCTTCCTGCACCGTGAGTCGCTGGAGCACCTGGAGGCCATGCGTCCCGGGCTGGGGTGGGACGTGGCCCGGCGGGGGCTCGTGTGGACCACCAAGCGCACCTACTGGCGGGAGCACCTGGTGTACGAGCGCACCTATCCCCCGCCGTCGCCGGCCCGCCTCCCGCACTCGACCAACCTGTCGCAGGTCGACATCGAGGCCATCGTGTTCGATGCGGCCAAGGCTGCCGGCGTCGAGTTCGCCTGGGAGCAGGAGGTCGCCGCGGTCACCTCTTCCCCGCACGGAGTGGTGCTGAGCACCACGCAGGGCCAGGAGTGGCGGGCGCAGTACCTGGTGGGCGCGGACGGCTCTCGCTCGGCGGTGCGCGACGGCATCGGCGCGGCGCTGGAAGGCCCCCGCGTGGCCAACTCGTTCGTGATCGTGGACGTGGCCGACGACCCCGACCATCCGCTGGTCCCCGAGCGCGTCTACCACTACGAGCACCCCGCCGTCGGCGGCCGCAACGTGCTGCTGGTGCCGTTCGCGGGCGGCGTCCGGGCCGACCTCCAGCTGGGGCCCGAAGACGATCCCGACCGCTTCGACGACCCCGAAGAGGTCAAGGCCTGGATCGCCCGAGTGCTGCCCGAGCGCTACGCCGACCGGGTGACCTGGGTGTCGACCTACCGGTTCCACCAGGCGGTGGCGGACGCCTTCACCGACGCCCACCGCCGGGTGCTGCTGACCGGCGAAGCCGCCCACCTGTTCGCCCCCTTCGGCGCCCGGGGCCTCAACTCGGGCATCCCCGACGCCCTGGTCGCCGCGGCCGCCATCCGCCGGGCCCTCGAGGACCCCGCCGCGGCCTCCGCCGCGATGACCGACGCGGCCACGACCCGCCGCGAGGCGGCGCTCTACAACCGCAACGCCTCCAATCTGGCCCTGCGCCACATGCAAGCCGACGGCTGGACCGTCCGGCTCCGCCGCCGCCTCCACGCCGCGGTCGCCCGCCGGGGCCTCCGCAGCGGCGCCTGGCTCGACTCCTCCCCCTTCGGCCCCCGCGCCGCCGAGCACCGCACGGAGACCGGGTCGTACTAGGCCGGCGGCCGAGGAGTCAGCTGGCTCGGCGGGCGTAGCGCCAGCGGTCGAAGCGGCGGCGGGCCCGTTCCTCCAGCGCCATGCCGCCCTGCGCTTTGTGGATGAAGAAGCGCATCCCGTCGCGGCGCTGGATCGGTGACCGGGCCAGCCGGAGCGGGTCGGTGGTGCCGTACGGATTGGGCCGGTTGCCGCCCAGCGCGGCCGAGCGAAAGCGCTCGCGCACCAGCGGTTCGACGTCCGGCGCGGCGAGCAGCGCCTTGGGGTAGGCGAAGTGCTCGGCGGTCACGCCCAGCCGCTCGCCGATCAGGTCGCGGGAGCGGTCGAGCTCGGCCGCCGCCACAGCCGCGTCGACCCGGTCCAGGAGGGCGTGGCCGTGGGTGTGCGATCCGATGGTGATCAGGCCCGTGTCCACCGCCTCGCCGGCTGCGGCCCACGACAGCGGGCGGCCTCCGCCGGGAAACGCACGGCCCCGGTCCACGTGGTCGGTCGCCAGGTAGAACACGGCGGGGATGCGGTGGCGGGCGAGGATGGGCAGCGCCACGTCGACCAAGTCGTCCGTGCCGTCGTCGAAGGTGACGACGACGGGGTCGAAGGGCGGACGCTCGTCGGCCGGCTCGGCGAGCACGTCCAACCCCTCGTCGAGGGTGACGGCGCGGCCCCGGTCGGCCAGCCAGGCCATCTGCGTGTCGAACACCGACGCCGGCAAGTCGATCTCGTCGGCGGTGCTGCGCCCACCCACCCGGTGGTAGAGCAGCACGACAACGCCCGGCTGTGGCGGATGTAGCCGATCGGCCAGTACCGCCGCTTCCTTCATGGTCCGCCCCGCGACGGCGTGTGACACCACGGCGCCACATTAGTGAAGTCGATACCACCGACGCCCGTGGGCGCAGCGCACGTCGCTTGCGGGGCGGAGAACGGCGAGCGGTGGTACCGGAAGGTTCAGAACCTGGTGCTGCCGTTACGCCCGTTCCGGTCAGCTCCGCCGCCGGGAGTGACCGCCACCGTCGGTAGGCTCCCCGGCGATGTCCGACTTCAACGCCAGCATCATCGACGAGTTCCGTGCCAACGAGGGCAAGGTGGGCGGGCCGTTCGAGGGCTCGCCGATGCTGCTGCTCCACACCACCGGCCGGCGGAGCGGGACCGAGCGGGTGACGCCGCTCGTGTACTGGCCCGAGGGTGACCGGATGGTGATCTTCGCCTCCAAGGGCGGGGCCCCCACCCACCCCGACTGGTACCGCAACCTCATGGCGCAGGGCGACACCACGGTCGAGGTCGGCACCGAGACCGTCCCGGTGCGCGTCCGGGAGACCGAGGGCGACGAGCGCCAGGACCTGTTCGACCGCATCACCGCAGTCATCCCGGGGTTCGCCGACTACCAGGCCAAGACCACCCGGGTCATCCCGATCATCATGCTGGAGCGCCGGGACGGCTGAGCCCGCGACCATCGAGTCGCGCTGGGTCCTCCACGTCGACCTCGACGAGTTCCTCGCCGCGGTCGAGGTGGCCCGGCACCCCGAGCTGCGGGGCAAGCCCGTGGTGGTGGGCGGGGCGGGCGACCCGACGCAGCGGGCGGTGGTCGCCACCGCGTCGTACGAGGCCCGCCGCTTCGGCGTCCACTCGGGCATGCCGCTTCGCACCGCGGCCCGGCTGTGCCCCGACGCGGTGTTCCTGGCCTCCGACCCGCCGGCCTACGACGCGGTGTCCGAAGTGGTGATGGCCGCGCTGGCGACCCTGCCGGTGGTGGTCGAGGTCCTCGGCTGGGACGAGGCGTTCCTCGGCACGCCCTCGGACGATCCCGAGGCGCTGGCGGCCGAGGTCCAGCAGGTCGTCCGCGACGCCGCCGGGCTGGCCTGCTCGGTCGGCATCGGCGACAACCGGCTGCGAGCCAAGATCGCCACCGGGTTCGCCAAGCCCGCGGGCGTGTTCCGGCTCACCAAGCACAACTGGGTGGAGGTGATGGGCGACCGGCCCCCGGACGCCCTGTGGGGCGTCGGCTCCCGGACGGCCGCCAAGCTCGCGGCCATGGGCATCACCACGGTGGTCGGCCTGGCCCGCGCCGACCCCGAGGCCCTGGCCGCCCGCTTCGGTCCCACCATGGGCCCCTGGTACCGCATGCTGGCCTTCGGCGTGGGCGGCACCGAGGTGACCGCCGCCCCTTACGTCCGCAAGTCCCGCAGCCGCGAGGTCACGTTCCAGCGCAACCTGACCCGCCGCGCCGACCTCGACGCCGAGATCCGCACCCTGGCCCGCCGCGTGGCCGACGACGTGGCCGAGGAAGGCCGCCCCGCGGTCCGGGTCGCGGTCAAGGTCCGCTTCGCCCCCTTCTTCACCCACACCCGCAGCGTCCCCCTCCCCACCCCCACCAGCGACCCCGCCGTCATCGAGCGCGCCGCCCTCCAGGCCCTCGCCCGCTTCTCCCTCACCCGCCCGGTCCGCCTCCTCGGCGTCCGCGCCGACTTCCCCGCCCCCGACTGACCCGCCGCAACCCGACCGCGATCTCGTCCGGACCAGGCCGTCGGTGTCGAATGGCAAGACCGGGAAGGTCACTCGCCGAGGCGGCGGAGCGCGTCCGCATGGGCGCGGATCACGCGCTCAGCCGCGGCTCCGCTGCACTCGCGCGGCGCCGCCTGCTCGTCGTCAGGCCGGGGCACGGCTGCGATCAGTCGGCCGGGAGGTCGAGGACGACCTTGGCGACGCCGTCGGTGCGGGAGGCGAAGAGGGCGTAGGCGTCGGGGCCGGCTTCGAGGGGGAAGCGGTGGGTGACGATGGCGCCGGGGTCGAGGCGGCCCGAGGTGGTCAGGGGGATGAGGGCCGGCAGCTCGGCCTGGACCGAGCACAGGCCGATGGTGAACTCCAGGCACTTGAGCTGGGCCATGAGCATGTTGAAGGAATAGGTCGGGCTCTGGCTGACGCCGACCACCGAGACGCGGCCGCAGCGGCCGGCGAGGTCGGTGGCCAGGCCGATGGTGGCGTCGCCGCCCACGGCCTCGATGACCACATCGGCGCCCCGGCCGCCGGTGAGGGCGAGGACCTCGCTGCGGGGGTCGCCCTTCACCGGGACCGCGCCCAGGGTGGCGGCCAGCGCGCGGCGCGACTCGACGAGGTCCACGGCCAGCACCCGGGAGGCGCCCATGATCAGCGCCGACGCCGCGGCCATCAGGCCCACCGGGCCGAGGCCGACAACCGCCACCGTGTCGCCATGGGCGATGCGGCCCAGGCGAGCGCCGTACCAGCCGGTGGGGGCGTTGTCGGTGAGGACCAGCGCGGCATCGTCCGACATGCCCTCGGGGATCGCTATCAGGTTCATGTCGGCCGCGGGCACGGCGATGGCCTCGGCCTGGCAGCCGCCCAGCGCGTGGCCCACCCCGTAGACGCCTGCCTCGCCGAAGTTCTCGCACAGGAACACGACGCCGCGGCCGCACGGCGCGCAGCGTCCGCAGCCCACCGAGGCCGGCACCAGCACCCGGTCGCCAGGCGCGAAGCGGGTGACGGCCGAGCCCACCTCGACCACGTCGCCCACCGCCTCGTGGCCGATGGAGTAGCCCGTCCCGCCGCCGAAGCCGTGGCCCCCGTAGATGTGCAGGTCGCTGCCACAGATGCCGGCCGAGCGCACCCGCACCACGGCCCCGCGCTCGCTGGGAAGCGTGGGGTCCGGCACCGACTCGTAGCGGACGTCCTGGGGGCCGTGGTAGGTGAGCGCCTTCATTCGCCGGACGCTAGGGCAACCGCCGGATCAG
>DASRJN010000650.1:0-18320 GCA_035649455.1 Acidimicrobiales bacterium | reverse complement strand
CTTCTGCATGTACAACCGCTATGTCGACGGACTGGCAACCTGGGCCCCCGACGCCCGCGAGGCCTATGACGAGATGGCGGAAGCCATCGTCGCGAGGGGCTACGAAGCAGCTCTGGATCAGCCGGACGCGGGTTTGCCGGCGCCCTAGGCCACGGTGCGCTGCCGTACGCGGCGGGTACCGATGCGGCCGGCGGCGTCGCGGGCGGCGAGGACCAGCACCAGGAGCGGCCCCCACAGCAGGATCGACGAGCAGGCGGCTGTGGACCAGAAGTCGCCGGTGGTGGGTCCCTGGGCCAGGCCGTCCCAGGTCCACTCCAGGATCCGGAGCTGCACCGGCAGCCAGAAGACCAGGGCCCAGGCGGCGATCAGGCCGAAGCCTCCGAGCCAGACCCAACGGAACCACCGACCGAGCGAGATGTCCCGTGGGCTGGCTGCGGTGAGCTCGTCCGCCTGGTCGGGAGTGAGGCGACCCAGGGCCTGGCTCAGCAGCAGGGATTTGACGCGCCAGAGGTTGCGGCACCCGGAGGCGAACACCAGCAGGGCGTAGAGGTCGGTACGCAGGAAGACCATGAGCTGCCACAGCATGCTGGCGATCTGGATGAAGGCCCAGGCGCCGAGCAGCCGCAGCATCAGCCGGGGAGGTGACCAGAGGCCCTCTTCGGCGGCCAACCGGGCGCCGAGCAGGAGGGACAGGACGGCGGAGTCGATGGCCAGGCCGGCGAGCACGGGTCCATAGCGCCGGCGGCGGGGCACGGACCAGAGCTGGGACAGGTCGGTCTCGAACACCAGGAACACCATGCGCCGGTCGATGCCGAAGCGGGCCGCGACCCCCGCGTTGCGGGCCGCGAGCCAGTGCCAACCCTCGTGTAACGCCATGATGACCGTGGCGCACGGGATCAGCAGCAGTGCGCTCAATCCGATGTCGTCGAGCGCGAAGGCGTCCCGGTGGTCGGGCCGAAGCTCGGGCCGGAGGAGCAGGCAGCCGACGTCGAACAGGGCCAGGGCCGCGTACACGCACCAGGCGACGCGTCCGAACAACGGTCGCACGAGCTCGGGCCGGGGGCCTCGGAGCCATCGGCGCCCCTGGATGGCGGCGGTCCGCTGCGGGGTCGGCGTGTCGTCGGTCCCCGCGACTTCCTCGCCGGTGGCGACGAACCCGAGGTCGTGGAGCGCGGCGACGAAGGCTTCCATGTCGACCGGCATCCCCGCGAGCGCCGCGGCGTCACGTCCCGCCTCCTCGACGGTGGCACCGCGCTGGAGGGCTCGGATCACCACGCCACCAACGGGGGGGAGTGACACGAAGGTGCCCGTCTCGGGGTCGCCGACCAGCACGTCGTCACCCTCGTCGACGACGCTGAGCGGGCGTAGGGGGATGGTCTCGCTCACCGGCGGACGGCTGACGGTCTCCTCGACCGCACATCCGCCGCCTGTCGGCAGATCTCGCAGTCGGGATCCCGGGTGATGGGCATGCGGTGGGATTCGAATCCGTTGCGAACGTCGAGGAAGACCACGGCGCCGGCCGCGTAGGGCGGCTGGAACCCGGTGATGTAGCGCGCCGCTTCTTGGGCTATCAGCGCTCCGACGATGGCAGCGACCGGACCGGTGAGCCGGTTGGTGCGGGGGAGCCGTTCGTCCAACCGCACGGCGAGCCCCTCTGCACCCGGCGACTGGCCGTCGGAGAGCCTGGCCGCGGCGCACGCCTGGCATGCGCTGCGGCCGGGATCAACCGAGGAGTAGACGAGCTGGGTTCCGAACAGCGCTCCGCTCACCAGCGGGATCCCCGCGCCTACCACCGCCTGGTTCACCCAAGCTTGAGCCCCCGGCGGTTCGTCGAAGCTTCCCGTCACCACGTCGGCCCCGTCGAAGAGGCCGTCCAGGTCATCGGCCCGGCCGATCCAGCGGTCGACGGCGCGGACCTCGATGGTCGGGTCGTACTCGCGGACCCACTCGGCGGCCCGGTCGACCTTGGAGCGACCGAGGTCGGCGTGCCGGTAGAGGAACTGGCGCGAGAAGTTGCGCGGCTCGACGTCGTCCCGGTCCACCAGCGTCAGGCGTCCGACGCCCATGCCGGCCAGGCACTGGACGATGGCAGAGCCGCCACCCCCCACCCCGAGCTGCACAACGTGGGCTCGTCGCATACGCCGCAGGAATGACGCCCTGGAGCACTTCAGATCCGAGAACTGGCCGAAGAAGGCCAGGTTGCTGAAGTGGCGAGCGTCGAGTTGCGGGTCGTCGAGGCCGAGGCCCGTCGCATCCTCGACCAGCCCGGCCTGGTCGAGCACGTCGAGCACGGCCGCAAGTTGCTCGGCGTCCACTTGGACGCCCGCGGCCACCAGAACCTGGCGCAGGTCCTCGGGGGAGCGCGGCTGGTCGCGCAGGGTCGTCAACAGCAACTCCACCGACCCGTCGCGGTCCACCAGGTGGGTCATCGCCCGCCGGTCGAGCATGACGATCAGTGCGTCGTCGGATCGCTCCCAGGCACAGTCCTTGAGCCCGACCAGCACGGCCTCGCCCGTCTGCCCGCCGGGTCTCGGGGGGATGCCCGGGCTGAGGGCCACCACCCCGAGATCCGACAGCTCCTCCGGCCTCAGACCGGCCCACCTTCCCAGTTCCAGGTGGCCTTGACGGGCTCGACCTTGCGGATCTCGATCTTCATGGCGCTCGTTCTCCTCTCGATTGGCGGGCTCCACAGCGGAACCTCCGCAGCCAGCCGCACCCTACGAATGCCGCTGCCAACGACCCGCCAACAGGCTGCCAACGGTCGCCGCCGGCAGGTCCAGCCGATCCGAGATCTCGACGAGGGAGGGGGACTCACGGTATGTACCCTGCCCCCTACTCCCCGCTGACCAGACGCTACGGTCCCCGCAACGTTGGAGGCGTCACGCGATGGAGAGATGAGCCGGACAGCCGGAACGCGGTTCGAGCCCCCGGTCCCGCGTCGCGCCTGTCTCGAACGAGCTCGACTGCGAGACCGGTTGCGCGGCCGCTTCGGTCGACCCATGACCCTGGTGATCGCTCCCGCAGGGATGGGGAAGACGACGGCGCTGGCCCAAGCCGTCGAGGCGCAGCGTGGCTCGCCGTCGCTGATCGACTTCTGGTTGACCTGCCTCCCCGACGACGCGGCCTCGTCCAGCCTGGTGGAGGGCCTGTGCCGGACGATGGGGATCCCGCCTCCCGTCGATCCGAACGCATCGATCGACGTCCTCGTCGACGGGATCTGGCACCGCTCGCCCGCCGAGGTGAGCCTGGTCCTGGACGACGTCCACGAGATCCCCGACGGCAGTCCCGGCGCCGAGCTGCTCTCCAGACTGGTCGCGGCCCTGCCGCGCAACGGCCACATCGTGTTGGCCGGTCGCCGGTCGCCTCCGATCGCGGTCGCGCGCCTCGAGCTCCAGGGCGATGTCGTTCGCTTGGGCGAGACAGACCTGCTGTTCACCGACGACGAACGTGAAGCCTTCGCAACCCAGCGTGGGGTTCCCTCGGAACGTCTCGGCGACTGCGGCGGTTGGCCGGCCCTCTGCGAGCTCGCCACGACCGCCGCACCGCACGTGAAGGCTTCGTACCTGTGGGAGGAGGTGCTCAGCCGCCTGACCGCACGACGTCGTCACGACCTCGCTCTGCTGGTCCACATCGGGCCCTTCGACGAGAGCCTCGCCACCGCCGTCCTCGAGCGCGAGGTGGCGGTCACGGAGCTGACCGCCGACCTGCCGCTCGTCGCGGCAACGTCTGCCGGTGATTGGCAGATCCATCCGTTGTGGCGAGCGCACCTCGCCGACGCGGTGGACCGCGACGAGATCGCGCAGGTCCGTCGCCGGGCCGGGATCTGGCTGGCCCAGGCGGGCGACCTGGCGGCCGCCATGCGTCTGCTCAGTGCGGCCGAGGCGTGGGACGACCTGAAGTCAGTCGTCACCGATGCTCTCGGCACGGCTCACCCACCGGTGCCAAGCGATGTCGTGGCGTCTTGGCTGGCGCAGCTTCCCGAGCATCTGACACACGGTCCCCTGGGCCGGCTGTTGCACGCGGTGGTGAATGTCCAGCAGGCGCCGCACCAGGCCATCCTCGACCTGAACAGAGCCGCTGAGGCCTACCGTGAGCAGGGCGACGTCGACGGCGAGCTCGCGTGCATCGCCCAGCTCGGCCTGGTGGCCTGGTGGGCGGAGGACCCGAGCCTCATGGGACACCTCGTCCTCCGCATCTTCGAGATGGAGGCGGCCGGCTACGCGAATGCCTTGCCGATGGCGTGCCTGGGCCGAGCACTCGTCGCCGACCTCGCGGCCGACAGCCACCGCGTGCTCGACGAGTTGAGCCGCATACCCCCGGGCCGGCTGCGCGGGAGCTGGCAGAGCCTCGTGGAGTGGCTGCGGGCCATGGCGCTGCTCCACCTCGGTCGACCCGCGGAATCGCGGGAGGCCGCCGAGCGGGGATGCGCCACTGCCAGCCCGCTCCTGGCCCCGGTCATCGAGTCCACCCGCCTCCAGGCACTGTGGTACCTCGGCGACATGCAACCGGTGCTCGAAGGACTGCCGCGGCTCGCGGACCGGGCGGCCGCGGCGGGAATGCGAGACAACGCCGCGCTGATGGCCGCGGGCGCTGCGATGGCACACGCAGCTGTGGGCGCGTCCGACCGGGCTTCGCGTTACCTCGAAGTCGCCCGGAGCTCGGCCGCCACACCGGACACACCGCTGGTCGACGCGTACCTGACGGTGGCAGGCGCCACGACGTCGATCGCCCAGGGCGACGAATCCGCCGCCCGCCGGCTCTTGAACGACTACATCGACCGCTCGCCGGCCCTCGACACCGGGGTCGCAGCGTCCCTTCACCGGCGCAGCTTGGCCCTGTGGTTCGTGCTGGCCCCGTCTACTCGCAGGCTCTGGGACGAGGCCGATCTCGCGCCCTGCTACGCGCGGGCACGCCAGCTGGCTCGTACCATCGTGGCGCGGCGCGCGGGGCCGCTCTCGAGACGGGACCTGCCGGAGCTCGAGGACCTGCGGACCGTTCGCGCCTTGCTGCCGACCGCCTGGACCGTCGAGCTGGCGCTGGCCTACGCAGCCGCTTCGCGGCGAGAGGGCTGGGCTCTGCTGGAGGCGACATGGCCGCAGTCGCAGGCTGAGGTCCGCCGTCATGCGGAGGCGAGCGTCTCGCCGCTCGGGAAGGCCGCCCGGACGGCGCTGAGCCGGCTGCCGGTCCCCCCACGCCATCGGCTGGAGCTCTGCCTGCTCGGACCGGCGATGGTGCTTCGCCGCGATGGCCGCCTGGTGGACGCGCCGGAGTGGCGTCGGGAACGCGTGCGTTCCCTGCTCGCTTACCTGGCGCTCAATCGACCGGCCAGTCGGGAGCGGGTGGCTCTCGAGCTGTGGCCCGAGCTCGACGCCGAAGCGCAGTCACGGAACCTGCGGATCACCCTGAGCCACCTCCTCAGAGCACTCGAACCCGAGCGGGCCGATCGGGACGCCTCGTTCATGGTCAGAGCGCATGGGTCTGCGCTGGTGCTCCATGAGAGCGAGTGGCTCGACGTCGACGTCTGGGGTTTCGACGGCCTGTGGCGGGAGGCGACGGCGGCCGATCGCGAGGGACATGCTTCGGTCGCGCTCGGTGCCATGCTCGAGGCCGTCGGTCTGTGGCGGCGCCACCCCAGCGAGATCGCGCTGAACGAGTGGGCCTTGCCTCCGGTCGAGGAGCGTCGGGTCCAGCTCGTCACCATGGCAGCCCGTGCCGGCCAACTGCTGTTGGCGCAGGGCGAGCTCGATGAGGCCCGGAGGGTCGCCGAGGTTGCCCTCCACAACGACCCGTGGTGCGAGCGAGCGCACGACGTCGTGGTCGCCACGCACGAAGCTGCCGGCCGTCACCATGCGGCGCGGTCCGCGCGGCGTCGCCTGGAGGAGACCCGGCGGGAGCTGCTGGCTTAGCTGCCCGCGCCCGCGACCATCGCGCGCGGCAGTCCGGTATGCCCCCTGCGTTCGAGTGGGTGGGACCGGGGGCGTCCTGACGTCCGCCGAGACGGCCGCGCCGTCAGTGTCGCGGTGGCGGGGCGGCAGCGTGGAGGGCGGTCACGAGCGCGTCGATGCCGGCGGGGATGTCGGGAGTGGGGATGGCGCCGAAGCCGACGACCCATCCGCAGCGGGGCGGTGTGAAGCGGTAGCAGTCGCCGACCGGTGGGACGCGGAGGCCGTGGGCCCGGGTGTGGGCGCGGAGCTCGTCGTCGGCGATCTGGTCGTGGAGCAGCACGGTGATGTGCAGCCCGGCGTCGGAGGGCAGGGCTCGGCCCCGGCGGGCGAGCCGGTCGGTGAGCGCGGTCCACAGCGCATGGCGCCGTTCGCGGTAGACGCGCCGGGCTCGGCGCAGGTGCCTTTGCAGGTGGCCTTCGTCGATGAAGCTGGCCAAGGCTGCCTGGGTGGGGGCGGGAGGGCACCAGTCGATGGCTTGGCGGAGCGCGTGGATGGCCGGCGCGATCGTGCGGGGCACCGCGGCGAAGCCGATGCGCAGGGAGGGCGCGAGGGTCTTCGCGAAGGTGCCGATGTAGACGACGCGGCCGTGCTCGTCCAGGCGCTGGAGCGGCTCGAGGGGCCGGGCGCTGTGGCGGAACTCGGTGTCGTAGTCGTCTTCGAGGATCGCGGCGTCGTGGGTGTTGGCCCAGCGCAAGAGCTCGAGGCGGCGACGCTGGGACAACGTCATGCCCAACGGGTACTGGTGCGACGGGGTGACGTAGACCAGGCGCGCGGACGGCGGGATGGCGTCGACGACGATGCCCTGGTCGTCGACGGGCACGCCGGTGACGATGGCGCCGTTGACGCGCAGCAGCTCGCTGACGGGCGGGTAGCCGGGTTCTTCGACGGCGACGGTGGCTCCTGGTTCGACGAGGACGCGGGCGACCAGGTCGATGGCGTGCTGGGCTCCCGAGGTCACGACGATCTCGGCGGGATCGACGCTGATGCCGCGGGAGTGCAGCACCCAGCGGGCCAGCGCGGTGCGCAGCTCGATCGTGCCTGCCGGGTCGCCGTAGGCCGGCGGCGCGTCCCGCAGGGCTCGCATCATGCAGCGGCGCCAGATGTCGGTGGGGAACAGAGCGGGGTCGATCCGGCCTGGCCGTAGGTCGAAGCGCGCGTCGGCCGTGGGATCGGGGGAGAACATCTCGACCTGCGCGGCGCGGGGCGTCGGCGCGAGGGCGCTGGAGGCGACGGGCACCGCGGCGCGCGTCGACGTGGCGCACACGACGCTGCCGCCGCCGGCGCGGCCCTCGATCAGGCCCTCGGCGCTCAGCCGGGCGTAGGCGTCAGTGACCGTGAACCGCGACACCCCCAGGTCGCCGGCCAGCACCCGGCTGGGGGTCACACGATCCCCGGTGACCAGGTGCCCGTCCGTGATCGCATCGCGCAGCTGGGCATAGATCTGGGTGGCGATGCTGCGGCCATCGGTGGGGTCGATGAACAGCTCCACCCGCACTGCCTAGCCGAAACTTGGTCTGGTCAGAAACCTCAGTCTTGGACCTGGTGGCCTGTCCAAACTCTCCCTAGGGTCGCCCGGGTGTCCCGGCCCGACGAAGCCGGCGCCCAAGCGGGAGGCAGCCATGACCACCACCAGAGCTCTGATCTCGGCGATGCAGGTGACCCTGGACGGCTACATCCT
Organism: Acidimicrobiales bacterium; assembly: GCA_035649455.1. Lineage (GTDB taxonomy): Bacteria > Actinomycetota > Acidimicrobiia > Acidimicrobiales > VFJN01 > ZC4RG19. Next base: position 10,697 of record DASRJN010000650.1, on the reverse strand, counting down.
CGGCCCCGATGACGAATCCGATTGGGTCGATTCCTGGTCCGACGCCCTCGAGCTGCTCCCACCGGTCGACACCTTCGTCCTCGGCGGCGGCATGTTCCCGGGCTACGGGCAGTTCTGGACCACCGTCCTCGACGACCCCCGTGCGGCCGCCGAGATGCTCGGCCGGGAGCTGTATTCCCGCGAGATCAACTACGCCAAGCTCGCGGCGGAGACGCCGCATCTGGTGGTCTCCTCGACGCTCACCGGCTCCGACACCGGTTGGCCGACAACGACCATCGTGGGCATCGACGAGGTCCGGGCGCTGAAGGAGCAGCCAGGCCAGGCCGTCTATGTGGTGGGAGGCCCCAAGCTGGTGACCAGCCTGCTCCGTACGGGCGTGCTCGACGAGCTCCGCCTGATCATGCACCCTGTCGCCGTGGGCCGCGGCACGGCACTCTTCGGCGGCATCGCCGAGCGCCAAGAGCTCGAGCTCGTGGCCGCCGAGCCCCGAGCCGCAGGCCGCGTAGTCCTCACCTACCGGCCCGGAAGCCTCAGCGCGAGCGACCGATAACCCATCATGGCGGGCTCGACCCCGGACGACGCGAACGCCTTCAACCGGTCGGTCATCGAAGAGTTCCGCGCCAACGAGGGCCACGTCAGCGGGTTCTCGGCCCGGACGCCGATCATGCTCGTCCACCACATCGGCGCCCGGTCGGGGATCGAGCGGATCACACCGATCGGCTGCTTCCCGCTGGGGGACGATCGCTACGTGATCGTCGCCTCCAGCGGTGGATCACCCACCCACCCGGATTGGTACCACAACCTCAAGGCCCATCCGAGGATCGACGTCGAGGTGGGCACTCAGGCGTTCACGGTGCTGGCGGACGAGCTCGACGCCCGCGCCCGCGCCCGGCTGTGGCCGAAGCTGGTCGCCGACGCTCCCGACCTCGGCAAGCATGCGACCAAGACAGCCCGCCAGTTCCCGGTGTTCCTGCTGACCCGCCAGGAGTGAGCGGTCCGTCGAACCTCATTCAGGAGGAGTCCATGACCACCAGCGAGAACCACGACTCCGGCCGCGACAAGCCCCCGGCCGTCCCGCAGATCGTGGATCGGGACACCTGGCAGGCTGCCCGCGACGAGCTGCTGGTGCGGGAGAAGGCGCACACGCGGGAGGGCGACGCCATCGCCGCGGCCCGGCGTCGGCTCCCGATGACGGAGGTGGACGCGTCCATCACCGTGGTCGGCCCGGACGGGCGCCGGACGCTGCTCGACCTCTTCGAGGGCCGTGAGGAGCTCGTGGTCTACCGGCACATGTGGTTCCGGGGCGAGCCGATCGAGAACCAGTGCGAGGGCTGCACCATGACCTACTGGGCCACCCAGAACCCGGCCTACCTGACGGCGCGCGGCGTCTCGTTCGCCGTGTTCGCTCAGGCGCCGTACTCCGAGCTCGCACCGTTCATCGAGTTCATGGGCTACCCCCACCACTGGTATTCCTCGGCCGACGTCGCAGACGACCTCGTCCGCGGCGACGGCTACGGCGCATGGACCTGCTGGCTGCGCCAGGCCGATCGGGTCTTCCTCACCAACACCGTGAGGGGCCGGGGCCTGGAGGCCACGATGCCGCCGCTCGCGCTGCTCGACATGACGGCCCGCGGCCGCGTCGAGGCCTGGCAGGACTCCCCGGAGGGCTGGCCGGAGGGCAAGCAGGGTGGCTGGTTCTGGCGTAGCCACGAGGACGGGTTCGGCAACAACTGGACCGGTGGGCGCCCGACCATCCAATGGACGAGGCCACGCCCCTGACACTGCGGTGTCAGCTCCCCACAACGACTACGGTCGCCGCCGGCGTCCCCCTGTACCTGAACTACCGCGCCGGCGCCTGAGGGCCCGGTCTCACGGGGCGGGGCGTCCCCGGCGTTGTAGGGGGCGTGGACGAGCTCTCGGCCTTCCTCGACGCCCTCGACCACACGGCCCCGGACGCCCAGACCCGCTGCCGAGCCTGGACGGCCCACGACCTGCTGGCTCACATGGTGGCCGGCACCGAGGAGATGGCTCGGCTGGTGGAGCGGGCCACTGCCGGCGGCGAGGTCCCGCCCACGCGGAGCTTCGCCGAGCGGGAGGCCCCGTGGCTGGCCGTCCCCGACCACGAGCTGCGAGCCGCGTTCCCCGTCGTCGGCGCGCGGTTCGCGGCTGCGCTCCGGTCCCTGCCCGCCGGCCGGCGGGTTCCCTTCACAGGCTGGGCCATGGGCGGGAACCAGCTCCGCACCCATGCGCGCAGCGAGCTGGTCCTCCATCGCTGGGACCTGGTGGGCGAGGACGACACCGGCGCCATCCTGCTGGCCCAGCCCGACCTGCTGGAGCACGGCCGCGTGGCCCTCGCCTCCATGCCCACCCTCCAGGAAGCCCGGCGCACCCCGCGCCGCGACGACGACCTGCTGGCCCTATGGGGTCGGGCGACGGAGCGTTAGCGCGAACCCGGGCGATGCTCGGGACGGCCCGAGCCCGCGACCGCGGCCGATCGGGCGGCTCAGCCGGTAGCCCCGGGAACGGAGCCGGCGCGTGCGCAAGAATCGTTCATGCGCTCGGTCGATCTCCGCACCCGCACCGGTGCCGATGTCCGTCCCGTCGATGCCGGGGAGTTCTTCGGCGACGAGCTCCCAGGTCGCTGGGCTGCGTGCGGGTCGCTGGCTCTCGACGGCGCCCGCCAGCTCGGCGTGGCACCGTTCGGGTTCGAAGTCGATGGCGGGGCGTGGACCGTGCGCCTCGACGGCGACGGCGATGGCCGCCTGGTGGTGGAACCCGGCCTCGACGACGCGCGTGCTGTCGTCCGCCTCGACGCGGATGGGCTCCACGACCTCGTGAACGACCTGCGCACGCCCATGGGATTCCTCACGGGCGGCGACCTCGACATGCCCCGCGGCCGGCTCGAGCACTTCCTCGACTGGTGGGTCGTGTTGCGGTCGGCGCTCGACGGGCGGCGCGCCCACGTCGCCGGCGACGTGTCCTTCGTCGACCCCGACGGCGCGCCGCTCGACCTGGGGCGCTCCTTCCGCCTCGACGACGATGCGGAGGAGATCTCGTGGTTCCTGGCCGAAGCCGGCTTCCTGCACCTCCGGGGCGTGTTCGACGAAGCCGAGATGGCCCGGATCTCGGCCGAGATGGACGACGCCGCACCCCGCTACGAGCAGGGCGACGGGCGATCGTGGTGGGCCAAGACCCATGACGGCGCCGACCGGCTGGTGCGCATGCAGTACTTCCAGCAGGAGTCACCGGCCGCGGCCGCGCTGCTCGACGACGACCGTCTCCCCGCCATCGCCCGGTTCACCGCCGACGGCCACTGGCACGGCAAGCCCGGCGGGAACACCAACCGCGCCGAGGCGCTGGTCAAGCCGGTCGGCGTCGTGGCGGGCATCTCGGACGTGCCTTGGCACAAGGACTGCTCGCTAGGCAGCCACTCGTACCGCTGCTGCTCGCTCACCGTGGGCATCTCGGTCACCGGGGCCGGCGCCGGATCGGGACAGCTGCGAGTCGTCGCCGGCTCGCACCGGGCCCTCATCCAGCCGGCCTTCGTGCGGCGCGACCTCGATCTGCCGCAACTCGACCTGCCCACCGAGACCGGCGATGTGACCGTGCACTGCAGCTGCACGCTCCACATGAGCGAGCCCCCGGTGGAGCGCGAGCGGCGCGTCCTCTACACCGACTTCAGCCTGCCCACCGACGAGGGATCCCGGTCACCGAACGAGGCCGTGCTGCGCCGCATCCGCGAGGGTGCGCCGACGACCGTCTCGCAGCTCCCGGGCCATCGACAGTCCGGCTGACCGAAGCCGCGGTCGGTCGGGGAGTTACCCGCGGCGCACGCGGATGTGCTTGGGCCCCGAGATGAAGGTGGACGGCAACCACTCGGTATCGCCCGCCTTCTCCAGGTCCGGCAGGCGGGTGAGCAGCTGCCGGAACATGGCGTCGATCTCGACGCGAGCGATGTGGGCGCCGAGGCAGAAATGCGGCCCTCCGCCACCGAAAGCCACGTGGTCGTTGGGCGTTCGGGTGACGTCGAACCGCTCGGGCTCCTCGAACGCGCCGGGATCGCGGTTCGCCGCGCCGTAGTACATGACCACCTTCTGCCCGGCTCGGATGGGCCGGCCGGACAGCTCGGTGTCTGTGGTCGTCGTGCGCCGCATGTAGATGACCGGGCTGGTCCAGCGGAGCATCTCCTCGATGGCTGCCGGCAGCCGGTCGAGATCCGCGCCGAGGCGAGCCCGTTCCTCGGGCTGCTCGAACAGGGCGTCCATCCCTCCCGCGACGAGGTTCCGGGTCGTGTCACCGCCGGCATCCACGAGCAGCAGGAAGAAGAGGTTGAAGTCGATCTCGTCGAGCCTGTGCCCGTCGACCTCGGCGCTGACCAGCGCGGACGCGAGGTCGTCGCCCGGTCGTGCCCGCTTCTCCTCCCACACACCCCGGGCGTAGTTGAACATCTCGAGGACGGCACCGAGCGCGGCCCCGTCGGGCCGGCTTCCGGGGGCGGCATGGATCGTCTCGGTGAGCCGGTACAGCTCCACGCCGTCCTGGCGCGGGATGCCCAGCAGCTCGGCGATCACATACGACGGCAGGAGGCCGGCGACGTCCTCCACCAGGTCGAACTCGTCGCGCTCGGCGACGCCGTCGACGATCTCGGCTGCGAGCTGCTCGATCTGGGGACGCATGCGCCCCGCGGCGCTGCGGAGGAACCGCGGTGCGACGAGCCGGCGGTAGCCCGTGTGCCGCGGCGCGTCCATGGTCAGCATCATGGTGTGGTCACCCATGTCCATCCCGCCATCGCCGTCGCTGATCATGATGGTGGGGCTGGAGGAGAACAGCGCGCCGTTCCGACCGACGAACTTGACGTCCTCGTGCCTGGTCACCGCCCAGAAGCCGGGGCCATCGGGCTCCTCGTGCCAGTGGACCGGATCGTGGTCACGCAGCCAGGCGTACTGCTCGACCGGATGCCCTGCCGCGAACGAGGTCGGGGAGAGCAGGTCGATGACCCCAGGCATGCAGGCACCATACGGCCGTCGACCGGGCGTGTGCATGCATCGCTGAATTGAGACTAGAACTCTCGAAACAAGAGTGTTACTCTCACTTTGCCATCGAGAGGACGACGAAAGGGACGCAGATGAAGACCATGACGTGCAGAGAGCTCGGCGGGTCGTGTGACCTGGAGCATCATGGCGAGGACGCGAACGAGGTCATCAAGGCGCAGGACCGTCACCTCCGGGAGGCAGTCGCCGGTGGCGACACCGACCATGAGGTGGCGCTGAGGGAGATGAAGGGCCGATGGAAGCGGCCGGTCTCCGGGCTGAAGTGGTACCGCCAGGTGCAGCGCGACTTCGCTGCGCTTCCGGCCGACGCGGGTGTCGGCTGAGATGCCGAGCTCGGGAGAGGTGACAGGCATGACGTACACGGTGGATTTCAAGGACGTATCGACGGTCGGCCTGGAGTCGTCGCCGGTCGCGGACACGCTCGCCGGTCTTCGGGCGAACGAGGCCCGCTACTTCAAGAACAAGTACGACCACGTCTTCACGGTGGAGCCTGCGAGCGAGGCCGAGGAGACGATCGACTGGGTGCACCGCATCCTGAAGGACGAACGAGGCATCGTCATCTCGTCTCGGCCTCTCGAGGCGACGGCCTTCCAGGCCGAAGACATCCGTTGGGCGTATGTCTTCTACGAGAGCGGGCTGTCGATCAACGTGATGTACACCGTCGACGACCAAGGGAAGCGGGCGGTCGGGTTCAAGCTCTCCGAAGGGATGGAAGTCCCCACGGAGCTCGCCTCGTTCAAGTTCGCCCGGCAGAAGTCGAAGCTGGCCGGCACCATCCGCGGCTCCTACTTCGTGATCAAGAACGAGTACTGATCAGGTGATCGGGCTCATCCAGGTGCGTCGGCCGGGCCCAGGTGGTCCCGGCCGGCCAGGGCGACGAGCTCTGCCACGACGTGGCGCTCGATGCTGAAATGCCCCGCCCCCCGCACCACCACGAGTGTCGCGCCTGGCACGATCCGGGCGGTGTGCCGGCCATGGCTGACGTGACAGAGCCGGTCCTCGTCGCCGTGCAGGACCGTGACCGGGCAGGTGATGGCGGCGACGTCGAAGGTGACCCAGCCCGCGCCGTCGGCCCGCCGGTCGTCGACGTAGCCGGCGAGTCCGTGCCTCGACAGCTCGCCGAACCCCTCCATCGCCGGGCCCATCCAGCTCCGATCGGCGAAGAGGGCCGCGTCCGCGGGCGCGAGCACGCCCTGCATCCCGCCGCCGAGCAGCTTCGCGAACCCCTCGCCGTAGGCGGCCACCGCAGCTGCGATCGCGGCCTCCCGGTCCGGGGCGTCCCAGACGGCATGCACCTGGGGCTCGTGCATCGTGTTGCGGGCGGGACCGAAGGACATGTCGGTCACGGCACAGCAGGCCACGACGCCGCGGACCCGCTCGGGAGCGATGGCGGCGGTCGCGAGGGCGTACGCCCCGCCGGTGGACACGCCGACCATGCAGAAGCGGTCGATGTCGAGGTGATCTGCGACCAGGAGCAGGTCCGCGACGCCATCCGGGATGGTCCGATCCGGTTGCGGGGTCGACAACCCGTAGCCGGGGCGGTCGACCCCGACGAGGCGGAGCCCGGCGGTGACGGCTTCCTGCCGCAGCCAGGCCGGTTCCAGGCGGGAGCCGGGAGCTCCGTGGCACCAGAGGACGGGCTCGTCCCCGCCGCCGGCGAAGTCCCTGACTCCGATCTCGCGATCGTCGGCGGTCCTGATGATCAGGTCGGCACCGGTCACGTCGAGGTTCCTACCTGATCAGCACGCGGACATCACACCTAGATTGATCGACATGCCTCTCACCAACGGCTTCAACCATGTGGCGACGCTCACGACCGACATGGATCTGACCGTCCGGTTCTACGAGCAGGCGTTCGGCGCGGTGGTCACGTTCGAGGTCCCCAAGGGCGAGGACCACCCCTGGATGAAGATCCTCGATGTCGGGGGCGGAGCCGCGCTCAACGTCTTCGAGGTTCCCGCCGACGAGATCATCGGCGAACGGCGGCGGCAGGGTGGGCGCGGCGCCATCGACCACTACGCGCTCACCGTCGACTCGTACGCCATGCTCGAGACGCTCCAAGACCGCTTGGCGGCCGCGGGCGCCCAGGAGGTGGGCGACATCCAGCGGCTGGGCGATGAGTGGTCGCTGTTCTTCCGGGACCCCGACGGGATGGAGCTCGAGGTTTGCTGCCGCGCCGACGGCTGAGCGTCAGGCCATGGTGAGCTGCGGGGCCTCCGGCCCCGTTCCGGGACGTGATCGGCGAGAGGCGCCGGGGGAGCTGCCGATCGTGCGCTTGAAGGCGCGGCTGAAGGCGGCTTCGGACTCGTAGCCGAGGCGGGCCGCCAGCTCGGCGATGCCGATGTCGTCCTGTTGCAGCCAGTCCAGGGCGACCTGCATCCGCCACCGGGTCACGTAGTGCATCACCGGCTCGCCCACCAGCTGGGTGAAGCGCGCGGCGAACGCGGAGCGCGACATGGCGGTCGCCTGGGCCAGTGACGCCACCGTCCAAGCATGGGCGGGATCGCGGTGCACGAGCGACATGGCCCGGCCGATGTGAGGATCCTGGAGGCCCCCCAGCCAGCCGCGCTGGCCAGACGTGTCGCCGGCGATCCAGGAGCGGATGGCCTGGATGACGAGGATGTCCGACAGCCGCGTGATCACGGCCTCGCCCCCGGGGCGCAGCTCGCGTCCCTCGGCGGCGATGAGCCGGAGCGTGCTCCGCATCCAGTCGGCCTCGGGCGACGGCGACCCCGGTGAGCCTTCGATCACGATCGTGCGGGGCAGCAGGGCCACCAGGTTGTGGGCTGCCGGGTGGCCGAAGCGGACGGTGCCGCACACCACGCTGGTGGGCGCCCCGCCGCCGCCATGGCGCAGGATCGCATAGCGGTCGCTGGCGTAGTCGTAGTCCAGCCCGTCGACCCTGGGGGCCGGAGCCCCGGGCTCGCTGACCAGCAGGTGGCCCTGGCCGTGCGGGACCAGCGCGAAGTCCCCGGGATGGAGCTGCCGGGCCTCGTCGCCTTCGACCTCGAGCCAGCAGCGCCCGGCGTTCACGACGTGGAACCACATCGACGCAGGCTCGGGCGGGAGGTACAGCCCCCAGGGAGCGGTCAGCTCGGACCGGCAGTAGAAGGTGCCCGACATGCGCAGGAAGTGCAGCGCCTCGCCGAGCGGATCGGGGGTGGCCCAAGGATCCTGGCCTCGCATGGGCCCAGTCTGCCTTCCCGACGGCGCGAACGTCCGGCGAGGCTGGACGATCGGGCATGAATCGTCGACAGACGAGCATTGTTGCACCGGATCGGTCCCCTCAGAGTGGACGGCACGTACATCACCCACTCACAGAGGATCCACCATGACGGATAGCTCGAACATCCAACGGCCGACCCTGGTGCTCGGCGGCACGGGCAAGACGGGCCGGCGGGTCGCCGCCCGGCTCGCGGATCGCGGCCTGCCCGTGCGGATCGGCTCCCGCTCCGGGCAGCCGCCCTTCGACTGGGACGACCAGTCCACCTGGAGCCCCGCGCTCGAGGGCGCGCGGGCGGCCTACATCCCCTACCCGGACCTGGTCACACCCCAGCCGACCAAGGCCGTCCGGGCATTCGCCGAGTTGGCGATCGAACACGGCGTCACCCGACTGGTGATGCTGACCGGCCGAGGCGAGGACGAGGCCCAGCGGGGCGAGCGTGCGATCCGGTCGACCGGAGCGGACGTGACCATCGTGCGCTGCGCCTGGTTCATGCAGATCTTCAGCGAGGACTACCTGCTGGACTCGATCCGGGACGGCGAGGTCGTGCTGCCGGCATTCGAGGGCCAGCTCGACCCGTTCGTCGACACCGACGACATCGCCGACGTCGCCTTGACGGCGCTCACCGAGCCCGGCCACGCGGGGCAGGTCTACGAGCTGACCAGCCCGCGGCTACTCGACTTCCCCACGGCCATCGCCGAGATCGCCCAGGCGAGCGGCCGGGACATCACCTACGTGCCGGTCTCGGTGGAGGACTACGCCGCCGGCGCCGCCGAGCTCGGGGTGCCGGCCGAGTTCGTCGAGGTCCTCACCCACCTGTTCACCGAGGTCCTCGGCAACAGCGCCTATGTCACGGACGCCGTGCCGCGGGTCCTCGGTCGACCGGCCCGGGATTTCCGCGACTACGCCACCCGCACCGCCGCCACCGGCATCTGGACCCCGGAGAAAGACCGATGATCGGCCATGCCATCCGCCCGCCCATGGCCGAGCCGGCCCGATCCGCCGCTGGCCGCGACGCCGGCGGTGACCGCTGGACCGCTCCTGCGCTCACCGCCGCGCTGGTCTCGATGGGCCTGGTCAACGGGCTGTGCTACACGTTCGCGGTGGCGGTCATGCCCAACCTGGCCGGCGCCGACGACCGCACCTTCGTGGCCACCATGCAGCGGTTCAACCAGAACCCGGTGTTCCAGATCACCTTCACCGCGGCGATGGTGCTGACCCCGCTCGCCGCGGTGCTGCACCGACGCCATGGCCGCGATGTCGCCGTGCGCTGGACCATCGCGGCGCTCGTGCTCTACGGCATCGCCCTCGCCCTGACCTTCGGCATCAACGTCCCCCTCAACGACCAGATCGATCGGGCCGGCGACCCCGACCACATCGTCAACCTGGCCCACGTCCGGGACCGGTTCGAAGGACCATGGGTGGCCGCCAACATCGTGCGCACCCTGCTCACCACCGCCGCGGTCGCGGCCCTCGCCCGGGCCCTGTTCCTACACGGGCGCCGCCCGTCCGACCGCAGTGCCGGACCGAGCGCCACGCCGTGAGCGAATGCGGCAGACCGGTCGATCATCTATCCATCACTCCCCGGGCAGTGATCGACGTGGAGGTACTGGCGGCACTCGTCGCCCGTCAACCCGCGCGTGAGCCCGGCCTCGGCCACGTCGATGAGCTCGACGAGGTCGAGCGCCCAGACGCGCGCGGTGCCGTCGGCGCTCATCGACACGAGCCGCGTGCCGTCGGGGCTGAAGGCCACCGAGCTGACCCGGCCGAGATGGCCCCGCAGGACGAGCTGCTGCTCGCCGGTGCGAGGGTCCCAGAGCCGCACCGTACCGTCCGTGCCGGCCGTGGCGAGCCGGGTGCCGTCGGGGCTGAAGGCTGCGCTGGTCACGCTCCCGCTGTGCCCCGCGAGGGTCCGCACGTGCGCTCCGGTCGCAAAGTCCAGCACCTCTATGCGCTGGGACTGGAGGTGGAACTCGTCCAACGTCGAGACGACGATGTCCCCGGTGGGGCTGAGGACCGCCCTGTTCCCGTCCATGTCGATCGTGCGCTCGACCCGTTCGTCCCGCCAGTCCCAGACGGCGACCTGGCCGAAGAACGTGTCGAACACCAACATGGGGGAGCGCGAGGCGATGAGCTGCTCGCCGTCGGGCGTGAAGGCGATCTCCTTGGACTGGATCCAACCTTCCTCGTCGGGGAGGAAGGCGACTCGTCGCCCGGAACGGTCGACGATGGTGACGTTCCCGAAGGGGATCTGTTGCCCGTCGGAGTCGAGGACGACCTCCGTCACGGAGACGGCGAGGTGGTCGCCGTCGGGGCTCCAGGCCAGGTCGTCGACGTTTCCTTGGAAGTCGAGGCGGAAGGCCTCCTGGCCGGTCACGAAGTCCCACGCCTGAAGTGAGGCGGTCGGCGGATCGCCCTGGTCG
>DASRJN010000649.1:0-7080 GCA_035649455.1 Acidimicrobiales bacterium | reverse complement strand
CGGCGGGGGCGGCGACTCGGAGTTTGACCGCGTCGCCATGGTGGCCCACGACACCGGGGCGCCGGGCGCCTGGCTGGACGACGACAGAGAGCACGACAGTGCCGTCGGAGCGCACGGACAATGCCCCGGACATCAGAGGGCGACCGACGGGTTGAGCGGCATCAGCCGGCCGGCGACGAGATGGCGGGTAACAGGTCGGGAGCGACGGTGTGCGAGGCGGGCATCCGGCGGCCAGCGGGGGGATGGCGGGGGCATCAGGTTTCGACGGATGAGATGACGGATGAGATGAAGGCGTCGAGGTAGGTGGAGTAGAGCTCGGCGAGGGAGATCTGGTCGTCGAGGAGCCAGAGGACCGAGGCGCCCTCGAGGAAGGCGATGAGCTCGCGGGCCTTGGTCGGGCACGAGATGTCGTGGCGCACTTCGCCCCGGCGCTGGCCCTCGTGGAGCAATTGGGTCACCCACTGGCAGGCGAAGCGGCTGCGGCCCAGGAAGTAGCCGTGGGCGGGGCCGTCGGGCTCGAGGTTCTCGGCCTGGATGACCGTGTGCAGCGCCGCCAGGCCGCGCTGGCGTTCCATGGCCTTGGCCACCGAGAGCAGGGCGCGGATGGACGGGAGGCCGCCGCCCGCGGGGAGGCGGCTCAGCGCCAGGGCGGCGCGGCGGTCGCGTTCGGCGATGACCGCCATGAGCAGGTCTTCCTTCGACCCGAAGTGGTAGAGGATGGCGGCCGGCGAGACCTCGACCCGGGCTGCGATCTCGCCCAGGGCGCCGGCGCGGTAGCCGCGGGTGGCGAAGACCTCGAGCGCGGCGTCGAGGATCGCCTGGCGGCGCTCGGCACCCCGCTGTGCTTGGCCTTTCAGCTCGGTTTCGCTCACCGGCCACCCCTTGACAACGTCGTTATCCTAAACGATCGTTCAGGGTGGCCGGGGGGCCCAGGGCAGCGCATCCCAGGGGGGATCGATTCGCATGTTCCACGACGACGCCTCCGGCGCCGGCTGAGGCACCATGACCCGAGCTCTGGCGGCGGCGAGGAGCCTGGCCCCGGCCGCGGTCGTGATCGTCGTCCAGCAGCTCGCGTTCCCGAGCACGGGTCCGGACGGCGGCTACCAGTGGGGCCTCGTGCTGCGCGGTGTCACGCTGGGCCTGCTGTCGGCTCTGGTGGCGCTGGGCATGGCCCTGGTCTACCGGGCGCACCGGGTGATCAACTTCGTCCAGGGCGACCTCGGGCTCGTGCCGGTCACGCTGGCCACCTACCTGATCCTGCTGTCCGGCATCGGCTACTTCGCCGGCCTGGCCATCGGCGTCGCCGCCGCGGTGGTGCTGGGCGCGGTGATCGAGTTGGCCATCATCCGGCGGTTCTTCCACGCCCCGCGCCTCGCCCTCACCGTCGCCACCATCGGCCTCGCCCAGCTGCTGGCCTTCGCCGCCCTGGAGCTGCCCCGGCTGTGGCACGACGTGCCGGAGAGCATCCGCATCGACCTGCCCCTCGGGGGCCGCTGGGACATCGCCCCGTTCACGTTCGACGCCGACGACGTGGCCGCCTGGGTGGTCGCCCCCCTGGCCATGGTGGCGCTGGCCTTGTTCCTCCACCGGACCGACGCCGGCGTGGCCACGCGGGCCGCCGCCGACCGGGCCGACCGCGCCGCGCTGCTCGGCATCCCGGTGGGCCGGATCCACACCTACGTGTGGATGGTGGCGACCGTGCTGTCGTTCGTGGCGCTGTTCCTCCGGGCCGGGATCGTCGGGCTGCCGCTGGGCTCACCGGTGGGGCTCACCGTGCTGCTCAGCGCCCTCGCCGCCCTGGTGCTGGGCCGGATGACCGACCTGGTGGGCATCGCCGCCTCGGCCGTGGCCCTGGGCGTGCTCGAGACCCACGTCAGCTGGAACGACGAGCTGACACTGGGCCCGCTCCACCTCGACCTCGGCAGCGACTTCGTCATCGCGCCGGTCCTCGCCGTCGTGATCCTCGTGGGCCTGGCCTGCCAGCGCCGGGGCGTCACCCGGGCCGAGGGGGACGACACGTCGTCGTGGCGGGCGTCGGAGGAGGTCCGCCCGCTGGCGCGCTCGCTGCGCCGCCTGCCGGAGGTGAGGGCCGCCCGGGTCATGGCCATCGTGGCGGTGGCCGCGTTCCTGGTGGCGCTCCCCTACCTGCCCTGGGTCGGCGACCCCGGCAACACGCTCAAGGCCGGCGCGGTGCTGATCTTCGCGGTGATCGTCCTGTCCATCGCCATCGTCACCGGCTGGGCGGGCCAGGTGTCGCTGGGCCAGATGGCCATCGTGGCGATCGGCGCGGCGCTGGCGGCCAAGGCCACGACCGAATGGGGCTTGGACCTGGCCCTCGCCGCGCCGTTGATGGGCGTGGTGGGCGCGGTGGTCGCCGTGCTGGTCGGCCTGCCGGCGCTGCGGCTGCGGGGCATCTACCTGGCCGTATCGACGCTGGCGTTCGCGGTGGCCACGGTCCACTACTTCCTCAACCCCCAGTTCTTCGACTGGGTGCCGACCCAGGGCTTCCACCCCGCCCCATTGCTCGGCCGGTGGGACTACGCGGCCACCACCGAGGGCACCTACCAGCTTTGCCTGGGGTTCTTCGTGCTGTGCGTGTGCGCGGTGAGCGGGATCCGGCAGAGCCGCGTCGGGCGGGCGATGCACGCCCTGCGGGAGGACGAGCAGGTCGCCGAGGCTTACGGGATCTCCGTGGCCCGGGCCAAGCTCGCCGCCTTCGCGGTGTCGGGCTGCTTCGCCGGGATGGCCGGGGCCGTGCTGGTCCACCACAACCACCAGTTCACCCTGGGCCTGTTCCCGGTCGAGGAGAACGTGACGACGTTCAGCGCCGCGGTGGTGGGCGGGATGGGGTCGATCACCGGGGCAGTGCTGGGCGCGGTGTTCCTGAAGGGCGGCCAGTGGTTCCTGCAGGGGGACTGGCGGCTGTTCGCCTCGGCCACCGGGGTGCTGATCGTGCTGCTGCTGGTGCCCGGTGGGCTGGGAGGCGCCCTGTTCCGGGCCCGGGACCTGGCCGCCGCGGCCGCCGGCCGGCGACGGGGCATCGACGCCGGCGCGCCGCCGCCGGACACACCCCTGACGGCGGCCCCGCCGGTGGACCAGCCCGCGCCCGAGCCGGTCCAGCCGGTGACCACGGGAGGGGTGGCATGAGCTGGCTGTCGGCGGTCCGCCACCCGGTCCGCTGGCTGCACGAGACCACCGGCGACGGCCCGCTGGCCGCGCTGCTGGTGCTGTTCGGCATCAACGCGGTGGACGAGCTGGCCCGGGTCGCGATCGCGGTGTCGGGCCCGACCATCGCCGACTCGTTCGGCGTGGGCGTCAACGGCGTGGCCGTGCCCTTCGTGCTCGCCTTCGCCGCCGCGCTGGGCCTGGCGGTGCCCATCGCCACCTTCGCCGACCGCGGCAACCGGGTGCGGCTGGCCGTGCTCGGCGGCATCGTGTTCTCGATCTTCTCGGTGTTCGTGGGCCTCGCCTGGACCGTGTGGGTGCTCGCCATCGCCATGGCCGGGATGCAGGTCGGCAAGGCGTTCATCGAGCCATCGCACACTTCCCTGCTGAGCGACTACTTCCCGGTCGACCGGCGACCCCGGGTGTTCGCCTTCTACCGGGGCGGCAACGCGCTCGGTGCCCTGATCGGCGCCATCGCGGCTGGGTACGTGGCCGAGGCGCTGGGCTGGCGCGCCCCGTTCTTCGCCTTCGCCCTGCCCATGCTGATGCTGGTGGCGGCCGGAGCGAGGCTGCCCGAGCCCCGCCGCGGCCTCCAGGAGCAGCGCCAGGGCGGCGCCGAGCGGGAGGCGCTGGCCCCGGAGGAGGCGCCGCCGTCGCTGGCCGAGGCGTGGCGCATGTGCTGGCAGGTGGACAGCCTGCGGCGCATCTACCGGACGTTGCCCTTCCTGACCCCGGCACTGATCGGCTTCGCGCTGTACGGGTCGTTCGCCTACCGCGACATCTTCGGCCTCGACACCGCCGCCCGAGGCTGGGTGATCGGCCTGGTGGAAGGGCCGTCGCAGCTCTTCGGCCTGATCGTGGGCACCCGGCTGGCCTCGCGCGCCTTCGTGGACGGGCCGGCCAAGGTGTTCCACCAGCTGTCCAAGGCGCTGCTGGTGGTGGCGGTGGCCGCCGGGGTCTTCGCCGCGGCGCCCGTGGCGGCGGTGGCCATCGCCGCCAACGTGGTGGTGAGCGCGGGCCTGGCCTTCGTGGTGCCCGGCCTGTTCGCCACCCTGTCGCTCGTGCTGCCCCCGAGGGCCCGCTCCACCGGGTTCGCCCTCGCCTCGGTGTTCGTGCTGGCCGGGCTGCTGACGTTCCCGGTGGTCGGCCTGATCGCCGACTCGTTCGGCATGCGCTGGGGCATCGCGGTCCTGGCGCCGGTCCTGTTCGTCGGGGGCCTGGTGGTCGGCTCGGCCGGCGACCTGGTGGCCCGGGACATCATGCAGGTGTGGGCGGCCGCGGCCACCCGTACCCAGGCGCTGGCGGCCAAGGCCGAGGGCCGGTCCACGCTGCTGCTGGTCCAGGGCCTCGACGTGTTCTACGGGGACGTCCAGGTGCTGGCGGGCGTGGGCATCGAGGCCGCCGAGGGCGAGATCGTCGCGCTGCTCGGCACCAACGGCGCGGGCAAGTCGACGCTGCTCCAGGCCATCGCCGGGCTGGTCCCCGCGAGCAAGGGCGCGGTGATCCTCGACGGCCGCGACATCACCTACGCGCCCGCGCACGAGGTCGCCCCGCGAGGCGTGGCCCTCGTCCCGGGGGGCTGGGCGACCTTCCCTTCGCTCACCGTGGCCGACAACCTTCGCGCCGCGGGCTGGGCGCACCGCCGGGATCGGCGCGAGGCCGCGACGCGGGTCGACGAGGTGCTGGCCATGTTCCCGCCGCTGCGGGACGTGCTGGTCGAGCCGGCCGCCAACCTGTCGGGCGGCCAGCAACACATGCTCGGCCTGGCGATGGCGCTGCTGGCTCGCCCCCGGCTGCTGCTCATCGACGAGCTCTCGCTGGGACTGGCGCCCGTGCTCGTGGACCGGCTCGTGGCCGCCGTGCGCGACCTGGCTCGCGGCGGGACCACAGTGGTGGTGGTCGAGCAGTCGCTGGATGTGGCGCTGACGCTGGCCGAGCGGGCCTACTTCCTGGACAAGGGCCGCATCCGGTTCGAGGGCCGCACCGCGGACCTGCGGGACCGGCCCGACCTGCTGCGCTCGACATTCCTCGGCCAAGCCGCGGCGCCCGCCCGGGCGGCGGCACCGGCCGCAATCGAGGGCGACGGCGACGGAGCTCCGGCGCTCGAGCTGATCGGGGTCAGCCGCAGCTTCGGGGGGATCAGGGCCGTCGCCGACGTGTCCCTGTCCGTGGCCCGGGGCGAGGTGGTCGGGCTCATCGGGCCCAACGGCGCGGGCAAGTCCACGCTGGTCGACATCGCTTCGGGGTTCACCCCCAGCGACGGGGGGTCCATCCGCCTGCACGGCCGCGACGTCAGCCATCTGTCGGCCAACGGCCGGGCCCGCCGGGGGCTGGGACGCTCGTTCCAGGCCGGCCGGCTGTTCCCCGGCCTCACGGTCGAGACGTGCCTGGCGGTGGCACTGGACCGCTGGGGTGAGGTCACCGACCCGGTGCAGCACGCGCTGCACCTGCCCGCCGCCTACGACGAGGAGCGGCGGGTGGCCCGGCAGGTCGACGAACTGGTCGACCTGCTGGCGCTGGACCGGTACCGCCAGAAGTTCGTGCACGAGCTGTCCACCGGCACCCGCCGGGTGGTGGAGCTCGGGTGCGTCATGGCGTTGCGGCCGACCGTGGTCCTGCTGGACGAGCCGGCCAGCGGGCTGGCGCAGCGGGAGGTCGAGGCGCTGGCTCCGCTGCTGGTGCGGCTGCGGGACCGGCTCGGCGCCAGCCTGGTGGTGGTCGAGCACGACATGCCGCTGGTGACCGCGGTGTCGGACCGGGTGGTGGCGCTCGACCTGGGCCGGGTGGTGGCGGAAGGGACGCCCGACGAGGTTCTGAGCCACCCCGAGGTGGTGGCCTCGTACCTGGGGACGAGAGGGGATCCGCTGTGCAGCCCATGATGACCGACCCGGACCGGCGCGAGCCCCGGGGCAATCCCCTCGCCAAGTGGGGCCCGCTGGCGCTGATCGCCGTGCTGCTGGTGGCGGTGGCCGCCTTCGTGGTGATCGGCGGCGGGGACGACGGGGACGACCAGGGCGACGAGGATGCCGGGCCCGCGGCCGGCGAGCTGGCGGAGGGCGCCCCGGAGCCGACCGGCAGCATGCCCGTCACCTACGCCGAGGCGCAGGAGGCCGGCACGGCGGACGACTACGACTGGGGCGAGCGCTGCGACACGGACCAGGGCACCGTGCGCATCCCCACCGTGTACGCCTCGCCCTGCGTGCCGGTGTTCGAGGGCGACAACGGCGGCGCGACCGCACCCGGGGTCACCGCCGACACCATCCGCGTCGTCCGCTACGTGCCCCTGCCGGGCGACCTGTCGGCGTCGTCGGGCCCGCTGGCGGCCGCGGCGGAGGACTCGGACGAGGAGCAGCGCCAGACCATCCAGGACTTCTTCGACATCTACGCGTCGCGGGCCGAGCTCTACGGGCGCCGCCTCGAAGTGGTCGACTACCACGCCACGGGCGCCCTCACCGACGTGGTGGCGGCCCGGGCCGATGCCGCCCAGATCGCGAACGAGCTCGAGCCGTTCGCAGTGCTCGGCGGGCCCCAGCTCGACGGGGGTGCCTTCGCCAACGAGCTGGTGCAGCACAGCATCCTCTGCCTGGACTGCGCCGGTGCCCTGCCCGCCGACCTGCGGGCGGACCTGGAGCCCTACATCTGGTCGGCGCTGCCCTCCGGCGAGCAGGTGCTGACCACGCTGGGCGCCTGGGTCACCCGTCTCGGCGAGACGGACACCGCCGAGCAGAACGTGGCCGAGTGGGCGGGCGGCCCGCAACAGGACCAGCCCCGCAGGCTCGGCGTGATCCACTTCGACCAGGACCCGCCGGTCTTCGCGGTCGACGAGGACGACATCCCCGAAGGCGTCGACCTGGTCGACTCCTACATCTTCGACCTCACCACGATCCCCCAGCGGTCCCAGGAGCTGGTGGCGCG
>DASRJN010000648.1:0-4322 GCA_035649455.1 Acidimicrobiales bacterium | reverse complement strand
GAAGCCCAGGGTCTGGGCCGTGCCGCGGTACTCGTTGATCTCGGACGACTGGTTGCGCACCATGCGCTCGGCCATGGCGCGGATGTCGTCGTCGTCGACCAGCTGGGTGGCGGCCTGGGCCATGTGGATGCCGCCGCGATGATGCTCGGCCATCTTCTCCAGGAACAGCTGGTCGAGCTCGGTCCCTCGGGCCTGGCTGATCTCGGCCATCTCCTCGTCGGTCAGCCGGCCCGGCATCTGGTCCACCGGGACCGGCATGTCCATCCACGCCATCGCCTCGTCGGACCGGTCCGACGGGGTGAAGCCCCAGCGCCTCAGCTTCTCGGTCATGACCCCGATCTCGTAGCTCTGGACGCCGAGCACATCCGTGGCGAAGCTGCGCACGGTCGGGTCCTCGCCGTACTGCTCCACCAGCCGGGAGACCTCGATGGCCTGCTCGTGGTGGCTGATCATGTCCTGGAGGAAGCCGACGTCGGCCGAGTCGGCGCCGGGCGGCCGGTCCCGGGTGACGAACACGCCGACGGCGAACCCGAGGAACGCCAGCGCCACGCCCAGCACCGCCACCTTGGCCCAGGACAGGCCTCCGCGGACTTCGCCTTCGTCGAGGTCGGTCTCGATCGCGTCGTCGACGCCGGCTCCGTCCCCGCCGGCACCGTCAACCTCCGAGGGAGAGGACCCGACGTCCGCGTCCATGGCCCCCATGGTTCAACCCGAGCGCTCGTAACGCCAACCCGCGGGGTCCATCACCAGGCGGTGGCGGGCGCCGGGGGCGTGGAGCTCGCCGGCGGCGTAGCCGGCGTCGGGGGCCCACACCGTGACCAGCACGCCGTCCTCGATCACCACCCGGGTCTTGAACCGCTCGATCTCGCCCCCGCTCGCGCCCTCCACCGCGGCGGTGGCGCCGCCCGCCAGGGCGCCGGCCTCGGCCAGACGCTGCAACGTGACCCAGGTGGGCGGGACCAGCTCGATCTCCCCCGCGCCGTGGCGCTCCAGCGCCACCGCGGGCGGGGTCCACACGTGGTCCCCGATCTCGCCCCCGTCGACGATCACGTCGGCGGCATCGTCGGGCAGCGCCCCCAGGAAGAACCAGGTGGCGTAGCGGCGGGGAGCGGTGGTGGGCGGGGTCCAGTGCGAGAACGGGACCAGGGCCGCGGCGTCGAGCACCAGGCCGGTCTCCTCCGCCGCCTCGCGCACCGCGGCCTGACGGGCGCCCTCGACGCCGGTGCCGTCGGCCTCCTCCACCCGGCCGCCCGGGAACACCCACATCCCCCCGAAGGCCTGGCCCGAGTTCTTGCGCACCATCAGGCACTCGATCCCCGCGTCGCTGTCCCGCAACAGGACCACCGTGGCCGCGTCGAGCATCGGGGTGTCGCCTCGCCCGCCGGTCAGGTGCTGCTCAGACATGCGAGCAGGATGCCAGACGTCACGCTCCAGGGCGCTGGCTGACCTCGTAGCCGGCAGGCCGTGGATGGCCGTGGGCCAGCAAGCCGGCGATCTCGTCGACCTTCTCGCCGCTGGCCCGCCAGCCCACGATCCGCCAGGTGTGGCGGTGCGGCGTGGTCACCGTTCTGCCGCTCACCTGTCCCTATCCCTCCCCCAGGGCGCCGATCCTGTGGGACAGTAGAGGAATCCTCCCGACCGCAGAGCACACCGAGGAGGTGGTCGGGTGCTGATCGAGCACATCCTTCACCGCAAGGGCCGAGAGGTCGAGACGATCTCGACCACAGCCTTGGTGTCGGACGCCGCGGTGCGGCTGCGCGACCGCAACATCGGCGCTCTCGTCGTCATGAGCGACGACGACAACGAGGGCGGGGTCACGGTGGCCGGCATCCTGTCGGAGCGAGATGTGGTGCGGGCGCTGGGCGTGGCCGAGGCCGACAGCGCCGCGGTGCTGGGCCAGCCGGTGTCCGCCCTCATGACCACCGAGGTCGTGACCTGCGAGCCCCGCACCACCGTGGACGAGCTGATGCGGCTCATGACCGACCGGCGCATCCGGCACGTGCCCGTGCTCGACGGCGGCACCCTGGCCGGGATCGTGAGCATTGGTGACGTGGTGAAGTCCCGCATCGATGAGCTCAAGGAAGAGGCCGACACCCTCCACGAGTACCTGTCGTCCGGTCGCTGATACTGTTCCGGCCGAACCACGGTTCCGGGAAGCCGGTGAGATTCCGGCGCGGTCCCGCCACTGTGATCGGGGAGCGAACCCCACGAAGCCACTGGGCTCCGGCCCGGGAAGGCGGGGCGAGCGGTGATCCGGGAGCCAGGAGACCGACCGTGGTGGTTTCCACGTGGATGGAGGAGAGGCACATGGCAACCAGCACGACTGTCCCGGCAACGGCCAGCGAGGTCGCAGCCGCTGAGACCGGGGTCGTGATCGCCCCGATCCCCGGTTGGGCGCTCGCCGCCCTCTTCGCCGTCGCCGTCCTGGCCCTGTGGCTGGTCACGTTCGACAACGGGCAGCTCAGCGGGATCCTGTCCCGGGGCGACCTGTTCTTCCACGAGTTCTTCCACGATGGGCGCCACATCGTGGGCGTGCCCTGCCACTGACGCCGCACGCCACCCGAGCTCGTAGCCCGAACATGCTCGCCCGTCTCGACTTCACGCGCCCGCGCACGATCGTGGCCGCGGCCGTCCTCATCGGCATCCTGGCCGGCCTGTGCGGGGCGATCTTCGCCAGCGTGGTGACCGAGCCCGGCGTCGACGACGCCATCGCCCTGGAGGAGCAGCGCGCCGCCGCCGGCGAGCATGCGGACGGCTCCGGCGGCGAGGAGGTCAGGGTCGACCGCTCGGACCAGAAGGGCGCGGGCCTGTTCGCGGCCTACGCCCTGGCGGGCGCCGCCTTCGGCCTCATCCTGGCGGTGACCACGCTGTCGCTGCGGACCACCACGGGCGGGCCGTTCCGCCGGGTGGCGCTGTCGGGAATGATCCTGGCCGGCGCCATCACGGTGACGCCCTGGCTGAAGTACCCGCCCAACCCGCCGGCGGTGGGCAACCCCGACACGGTCGGGGAACGGGAGCGGTACTACGTGCTCGCCATCGTGCTGGCGGCACTGCTGCTGGCCGGAGCCGCCCACCTGTCGGCGCGCCTGCGCCGATCGGGCTGGCCGGACCACCGCCGGATCACCGCGGTGGTGCTGGCGGGGCTGGTGGGCTTCGGCGTGCTGTTCGCGGCTCTGCCGTCGTCACCGGACGAGGTCACGGCGCCGGCCAACCTCGTCTGGCAGTTCCGGATCAACTCGCTGACCGGCAACCTGCTGGTCTGGACCCTGCTGACACTGGGGCTCGGGGTGCTGTGGAGCGAGTGCGCCCGCGCCCGGGCCGCTCAGAACTCGATGCCCTTCATCGCCGAGATGCCGGCCTCGTAGGCGTGCTTGACCTTGCGCATCTCGGTCACGGTGTCGGCCACCTCGATCAGCTCGGGCGGCGCGGCCCGGCCGGTGGCCACCACGCTGGTGCGCGGGGCCCGGTCCCGGATGGCGCCCGCCACCGTGGCGGCGTCGATCCAGCCGTACTTCACCGGGTAGGTGACCTCGTCCAGCACCAGCAGGTCGTAGTCGCCCGACGCCAGCTTCCCGGCCGCCACCGCCCAGGCCTGGCGGCCCAGCTCGGCCGTGCGCTCCAGGTCGGTGGACTCCCAGGTGAAGCCGTCGCCGAGGGTGTGCCACTCGATGCCGAGCTGGTCGGCCAGCTTGCGCTCGCCGGTCTTCCACTTGCCGCCCTTGACGAACTGGATGACCCCGACGTTCCAGCCGCGGGCCCAGCCCCGGACCATCACGCCGAAGGCGGCCGACGACTTGCCCTTGCCGTCTCCGGTGTTGACCAGGACGATCGACTGCGCTCGCGCCATGCTGCGGAGGGTAGGGCGTGAGGGGCGGCCTGCTCGTATGCGGCACGACGAGCGATGCGGGGAAGTCGTTCGTGGTGGCCGGGCTGTGCCGGCTGCTGGCCCGCCAGGGCGTGAAGGTCGCGCCCTTCAAGGCGCAGAACATGGCGCTCAACGCGGCAGTGACCGCCGACGGGTCGGAGATCGGCCACGCCCAGTGGGTCCAGGCCCTGGCCGCCGGGGTCGAGCCCGAGGCGGCCATGAACCCGATCCTGCTCAAGCCCACCAGCGACCGGTCGAGCCAGGTGGTGGTCCTGGGCCGGCCCACCGGGGTGCTGTCGGCCACCGAGTACCACGAGGCCAAGCGGTCGCTGCTGCCGGTGGTCCTGGACGCGCTGGCGGGCCTGCGGGACCGGTTCGACGTGGTGCTGTGCGAGGGCGCGGGCAGCCCGGCCGAGATCAACCTGCTGGACGGCGACCTGGTCAACCTGCCGCTGGC
>DASRJN010000647.1:0-6112 GCA_035649455.1 Acidimicrobiales bacterium | reverse complement strand
CGACTGCACGCCCGGGTAGGCCACCATCACGACCGACCGGGGCTCGATGGGCTGCATGGCCGCCATGGTCGCTGTCCCCGTAGTTGGCAGCAAGGACCAATGTGTGACGATTCCTGCCACGAGCGGAACCGGGCCGCGGTGGAGGTCGTCGGTACGACGGTTATGGTTCCCGCAGGGTCCCCTCTCTGTCTGACTGATTGATGACGATGCGTCGATCGCTACCGACGATCGCGGCACCGGACCGATCGGCCATGCCGATCGCCTGCCGGCACTACCGCGACTTCCCGCTTCACCGACTGGTCGACGCCAAGGGCGACCAGACGGTGTCGGTGTGCATCCCCGCGCACGACGAAGGCGACACCGTGGGCAGGGTCGTGTCCAAGGTGCGGCGCCACCTGGTCGACCGGCTGGGACTGGTGGACGAGGTCCTGGTGCTGGACGACCACTCCTCCGACGACACGGCCAAGGTGGCCGAAGCGGCCGGCGCGCGGGTGGTCGAGGCCTCCGAGGTGCTGGCCGATGTGGCCGGCGGGGCGGGCAAGGGCGAGGCCCTGTGGCGTTCGCTGTACGTCGCCCAGGGCGACATCATCGTGTGGGTCGACGCCGACATCATCGACTTCGGGACGCGCTTCGTCGTCGGGCTGCTGGGGCCGCTGCTCACCGATCCCCGTGTCAGCTACGTCAAGGGCTACTACGAGCGGCCCAGCCACGGCGGCGCGGGCGGCGGGCGCACCACCGAGCTCATGGCCCGCCCGGTGCTGGCCACGCTGTTCCCCCACCTGTCGACCATCGTGCAGCCGCTGTCGGGCGAGTTCGCGGGCCGGCGCAGCCTGCTGGAGCAGCTGCCGTTCGTGCGCGGCTACGGCGTGGACATCGGCCTGCTCATCGACGTGGCCGAGGCGGTGGGCCCCACCGGCATCGTCCAGGTCGACCTCGGCACCCGGGTGCACCGCAACCGGCCGCTGGAGGAGCTCGGCCCGCAGTCCCTGACCGTGCTGCAGACCGCGCTCGACCGCGCCGGCGTGCGCTCGGCCAACCCGGCAGTCCTCTGCCGGCCCGGCCTGCCGCCGCTGGTCCGCAGCTTCTCCGAGCTGCCCCCGCTGGCCACGCTGCCCGACTCGCGGGCGCGCACGCCGGCACTAGCCTGAGCCGGTGACCGCCGCTCCCCGCCTGGTCGTGCGCGGCCGCGCGCTCGACCTGAGCGAGCCCGTGCTGATGGGCATCGTCAACGCCACGCCGGACTCGTTCTCCGACGGCGGCGACCACCCCACCACCGAGGCCCAGGTGGCGCGGGCGCTCGACCTGGTGGCGCAGGGGGCGGGGATGATCGACGTCGGCGGCCAGTCCGGCATCACCGGCGTGCCCGAGGTGCCGGTCTCCGAGGAGATCGCCCGGGTGGTGCCCCTGGTGGCCGGGCTGCACGAGGCCGCGCCGGGCGTCGTCATCTCCGTGGACACCTACCGGCCCGCGGTGGTGGCCGCCGTGCTGGAGGCGGGCGCCGGCATCGTCAACGACATCAGCGGGCTGCTCTACCCCGACGTGGCCGGACTCGTCGCCGAGGCGGGCGCGGGGCTGGTGATCATGCACACCCGGGCGCGGCCCAAGCACAAGGTGCTGGACGACGGGCTCTACGACGGCACCGGCGTCACCGACGACGTGGTGGCGTTCCTCACCGAGCGGCTGGCCGCGGTCACCGACGCGGGGCTGGCGCCCGAGGCGTCCATCGTCGACCCCGGGCCCGACTTCGCCAAGACCCCGGCCCAGACCGTCGAGGTGCTCCGGGAGCTGGACCGGGTACGGGCGCTGGGCCGCCCGCTGCTGCTGGCCCTGTCCCGCAAGGACTTCGTGGGAGCCATCACCGGCCGCCCGCCCCGGCGGCGCCTGGCGGGCACGCTGGCCGCCGTCGGCCACACGGCCGCGCCGGGGACCATCCTGCGGGTCCACGACGTGGCCGAGGTGGCCGATTACCTGGCCGTGGCCCGGGTCCTCGCGGGCCAGTCGGACCTCCCGAAGGAGGCCCGACTGGCGGATGACCTGCGCCGCGAGCGCCGCTGACCAGGTCGCTACTCGCTGCCGATGGCGGCCAGGATGTCGAGGCGCGACGCCCGCCGGGCGGGGCGGATGCCCGCTACCACGCCGGCCAGGGCGCCGACGGCCAGCACCACCAGCAGGCGGGTCGTGGGCAGGTCGAACACCTCGATGGTGCCCGCCGATGCGCCGACCACCCGGACCAGCGCCCAGCCGAGGAACACGCCCAGGGCCAGGCCGCCCACGGCGCCGAAGGTGGCGATGAGCACGGACTCGCCCCGGACCATGGACCGCACCTGGCGCCGGGTCTGGCCGACCGCCCGCAGCAGGCCCAGCTCCCGGGTCCGCTCGTGGATCGACAGCGACAGCGTGTTGGCGATGCCCATGAGGGCGATGACGATGGCCAGCGCCAGTAGGGCGTAGATGATGGTGAGCAGCATGTCGACGTTGCCGGACGCGATCGCCGCGAACTCGGCCCGGTCGGCCACATCCGGGTCGCCGTAGCTCTCGGCCACCCGCTCGACCGCAGCCTCGGTCTTCGCCACCGAGACGCCCGGCGCCGAGTCCACCAGCACCAGCGGGTCGATGACCTGGACGGCGTGGGGCTCCCACACCGACCGGGGCAGCAGGTAGTTGCCGACCAGCATGAGGCTGTCGTAGGTGGCGCCGATGGTCAGGTCCTCCTCGGCGCCGTCGGGGAACGTGACCGTCAGCGTGTCGCCCTGATGCCAGCCGAAGTCCTCGGCCACGTTGTCGGACACGGCCAGCTCGCCGTCGCCGACGTCGGCCAGCGAGCCGCTGGTGACGTCGAAGTCGAGCACCCGGGACAGGTCCCCGAGGTCGGCCGCGCTGGCCTCCTTGGTGTCGCCGTCGATGCGCACCGAGGCCCGGCTCACGCCCACGGCGCGGCCCACCTCGGGCAGCTCGGCCACCGCAGCCGTCAGCTCCGGGCTCACGCCGCCGTCGCCGAAGCGACCGGCCGACACGACCACGTCGGCGGAGATCGCCTGGTCGATGTTCGACCCGGCCGAGGCCTTCAGCGAGGCGGCGAACACCGTGAAGAGGGTCACCACCGCCACGCCCACCATGAGCGCCGACGCCGTGCCCGCGGTGCGCCGCGGGTTGCGCATGGCGTTCTCGCGGGCGAGCCCACCGGTCATGCCCCGCAGCCGGGCCAGCGGTGTGCCCAGCACCCGGGCCACCGGCCGGGCCACCGCCGGACCGCACACGACCGCGCCGATCACGGTCAGCAGCGCGCCGATCCCCGCCGGGCCCACCGCGCCGCCTCCGCCGATCACCGCGGCCAGCGTGAGGCCCACGCCCGCGGCGGTGAGCACGGCGCCCGCCGCCACCCGGGCCACGGACGGGCCGCGTCCCTCGGTGGCCACGGCCCGCAACGCGGCCAGCGGCGCCACCCGGGACGCCTTCACCGCGGGGACCACGCCGGCCACCAGCGTGACCAGCACGCCGACGACGAGCCCGGTCACCACGGTCCCACCGGTGACGGCGATGCCGCCCGCGGGCAGGGCGAAGCCGGCCGCGTCGAACAGGCCCTTGAGCAGGCCGGCCACGCCGATGCCCGCGGCCAGGCCCACCAGCGAGCCCACGATGCCCACCAGCAGGGCCTCGAAGATCACCGACCGGATCACCTGGCCCCGCCCGGCTCCCAGCGCCCGCAGCAGGGCAGCCTGGCGGGTGCGCTGGGCCACGATGATCGAGAAGGTGTTGTAGATGCTGAACGTGGCCACCAGCAGGGCGATGCCCGCGAACATGGTCAGGAAGGTGGTGAGCAGGTTCAGGAAGTCCCGGTTGATGTCCTCGGTGGCCTCGTCGGTCACCTGGGCGCCGGTGGTGGCCTCGACGCCGGTGGGCAGCACCTCGCCGATCCGGTCCGCGAGCTCGGACTGGTCGACGCTGTCCTCGCCCCGGACCGCCACGCTCGACACCCGGTCGGGCGAGCGGAGCACGTGCTCCTGCGCGGCGGCGAGGTCGAAGGCCGTGTAGGTCACACCGCCCAGGCCGTCGGCGTCCCCGAAGGTGGCCAGGCCCACGATGGTGACCTCGACCGGCTCAGGGGTGAGGAGCGTGGTGGTGTCGCCCAGGTGCAGCCCGCCGGCCTCGGCGGTGCTCCGGTTGACCACGACCTCGCCGTCGGCCCGCGGCGCCCGGCCCTCGGCCAGGCGGTAGGGGTTGAGCGTCGGGTCGGTCATCCAGCTGCCGGCCATCTGGGGCGGGCCGTTGCCGCCGATGGCCGTGCCGTCCGACCCGAGCAGGGCGCCGTAGCCGCTCACCTCGCCCTCGGCCGCCGCCACCCCGTCGACCGCGGCCACGCGGTCGACCAGGGCGGCGTCGATGGGGGCCCGGGCGACGTTGGCGTCGAGCTCGGTGCCGTTGCGCACCACGACGTCGGTGCCCGCGTTGACCTCGGCGAACAGGTCCTCGAAGTTGGCGTGCAGCGTGGTCCCGAGGACCAGGGTGCCGGTCAGGAAGGCCACGCCCAGCACCACGGCCAGGCCGGTCCCGGCCAGGCGGCGGGCGTGGGCCCGCATCTCGCGCAGGGTGATCCACAACATGGTTCAAGCTCCCAGGGAGGACATGCGATCCAGGACGGAGGTGGCGGTGGGGGCGGCGAGCCCGTCGACGATGCGGCCGTCGGCGAGGAACACGACCTCGTCGGCGTGGGCCGCGGCGGTGGGCTCGTGGGTGACCATCACGACGGTCTGGCCCATGTCGTCGACCGCCCGGCGCAGGAAGCCGAGGATCTCGGCGCCCGTGCGGGAGTCGAGGTTGCCGGTGGGCTCGTCGGCGAACACGATGTCGGGCCGCCCGGCCAGCGCCCGGGCCACCGCGACGCGCTGCTGCTGGCCGCCGGACAGCTCGGAGGGCCGGTGGCCGAGGCGGTCACCCAGGCCCACGGCCGCCACGACCTCGTCCACCCAAGCGGCGTCGGCCCGCCGGCCGGCGAGGCGGTCGGGGAGCACGATGTTCTCCGCCGCGGTCAGCGTGGGGATGAGGTTGAAGGCCTGGAACACGAACCCGATCCGGTCCCGCCGCAGCCGGGTCAGCTCCTTGTCGGACAGGGTCGACAGGTCGACGTCGCCCACCAGGACCCGCCCGGTTGTCAGCGTGTCGAGCCCGGCCACGCAGTGCATGAGCGTCGACTTCCCGGACCCGGACGGGCCCATGACGGCGGTGAACCGGCCCCGCTCGAAGGTGACGTCCACCTCGTCGAGGGCGAGGACCGCCGTGTCCCCGACCCCGTACACCTTGGTGGCCCCGATGGCCTGCGCAGCGGCGCTCATCGCCCGGCCTCCTGCAGGACGTCCCGGCGCCGCCGGTACTCGTCGGCGTCGATCTCGCCGCGGGCGTACATCTCGTCGAGGACGGACCGTCCCCGGTCCCCGTCCCGGTTGCGCCACGGCGGCCCGAACCGTGCGAAGCGGAAGACGACGAAGGCCAGGAAGCCGAACCAGAGCAGGGGGAAGATCAGGAACCACGGCCCCGGGCCGCAGTTGGCAAGCATGGATGTGAACATGCCTCGATGGTCGGCCCGAGGTCCCTCCGCTTCGTCCTACGAGGGGATGCTTCGCGCCTGCCACACCCGCGGTAGGCGCGGGCGGCTCAGTCGATCCAGCCCGGACGGACGAGCCTGGACTCGTAGGCCAGGACCACCAGCTGGGCCCGGTCGCGGGCGGCCAGCTTGGTCATGGCCCGGCTCACGTGCGTCTTGGCCGTCATGGGGCTGACGTACAGGCGCTCAGCGATCTCGTCGTTGGACAGCCCCTCGGCCACCAGGGCCATGACCTCGCGCTCACGGTCGGTGAGCATGTCCAGCTCGGGGCGGTGGGGGGCGGCGCGGGTCTGGGTGGCGAAGGCGCCGATCAGCCGGCGGGTCACGCCCGGGGACAGCAGGGCGTCGCCCCGGGCGACGGCCCGGACGGCGCGCAGCAGCTCGACCGGCTCGGTGTCCTTGACCAGGAACCCGCTGGCCCCGGCCCGGATGGCCTCGAACACGTACTCGTCGATCTCGAACGTGGTCAGGATCACGATGCGGACCCCGGCCAGGCGCTCGTCGCCCACGATG